>NZ_JBYIQP010000013.1:0-108013 GCF_057707665.1 Actinacidiphila sp. bgisy167
CCCCCCCCCCCCCCCCCCCCCCCCTCCCGCGTTCCCCCGCGGCACGGTACGGATCACTTCAGCCCGAGGACGATCGCATCGGACACCGAACGCCAGACCTCCCGTGCCTGCGCGCACCCGGCCGTACGAGGGAACGAGGCGTGCCATGCCGGGGCCGGCTCCCGTCCGTCCGCAGGGGTCCCGTGGACGGCGAACCGCTCCCCGGCCGGACCGGCCGGCACCGGCTCGGCCGTGGCGGCGGGCCGACCACTGCCCCCCGTCGTCGACACCGGCCGCCCGCTCCCGCTCGCGGCGGGTCCGGTCGCGCTCGCGTACGGCCGCGTCCAGCCGGGGCGTCGAGTCGTCGGGCAGGGGATCCGCGTCGGGGAGGACCCCGCCGTCCCCCGGCAGGCCGGCCGGGGGTGCCGCGGAGGGACGGCGGCTCGGGCGCCCGCAGCCGGTGCGGGGCGGTGGCGGTGGGCACGGCGTCGCGAGTGCGGTACGGCGGCCGCGCCGGCCGGCCCGGGTCGCGGGGACCGGCCGTGACGAGAGTGATCCGGTCGCGGGCGAAGCGGCCGTGGGCGATCGTCGTCAGCGCCGGGCCGAGGTCCGCACCGGTCGACCCCGCGTCCGGGAGACGCAGCGGCAGCCGGCCGGAGAGGCCGCCGGCGCCGCAGGCCGGCTCCGGCACCCGGAACTCGGCACGGGCCGGCGCCCCCGCTGTGTCGAGCAGGACGCGCGACCGCTCCCCGGTCGCCGCCGCGGTGGTGTCGGGCCTCCGGCTCCCCGCCCTGCCGTAATACCCTTGGACCTTAAGCAGTCATTACCGACCATAGAGCGCACGCGTAAGGACTACCAGTGGAACTCGCCTATTACTCGGACTATGCCGTGCGCCTGGTGAACAGCGAGGAGCCCGAGCGCGGCGTCGACAACCTGACCTCGGTCGACGCCGTACGCGAGCTCTTCGGTCCGGGCAGCCTGGCCGCGGGCCGGGCCGGCGAAGCCGACGTGCAGCGGCTGCGCGCGGTGCGCACCCGGCTGCGCGGCGTCTTCGAGGCCGCCTCCGAGGGCGACGAGGTGCGCGCCGTCGACCTGCTGAACGCCCTGCTGCTGGCGTTCCCGGTCAGCCCGCAGATCTCCGGCCACGAGTACCTCGACGAGAGCGGCCGACCGAACTGGCACATGCACCTGGCCGAGCACGCGGCCACCGCGACCGCCGCGTACGCCGCGACCGCCTGCATGGGCCTGGCCTTCCAGCTGACCGACCTCGGTGTGGACCGGCTCGGCATCTGCCAGGCCGCCACCTGCCGCAACGCCTACCTCGACACCTCGACCAACCGGTCCCGCCGCTACTGCTCGGACCGCTGCGCGACCCGCGCCAACGTCGCGGCCTACCGCGCCCGCAAACGCCTGGAGAACGAGCGGTCCGCCCTCAGCGGCCTGACGCAGGACACCAGCCAGCCCGCCACACCCGCCGCCGAGCGCTGAACCTCGCGCGGCGGCCGGAAGCGGCCGCGCCCCCGGGCGAGCACGAGTTCGTCCGGGACGGTGCCGAACTCCCTGCTGTCGTTCTCCACGAAGGTGTTGTCGCCCAGCACCCACCAGCCGCCCTCCCGCCGCTCCACCGCGCGTTTGACGATCAGCAGGTCCTGCTGGAGCGGATGCCGCAGCACCACCACGTCCCCCTCCCGGACTTCCGCGGCGCTTTTGACGTGCTGCACCAGCAGCCAGTCGCCGCTCCGCAGCGTCGGCACCATCGACGGCCCTGTCACCTCGACCAGCTGGTACGGCACGCTCCTCCTTCGTTCTGCACCGGCCCCCGCTTGCGCGGGGCCCCTCCTCCATGCTCCCCCAGCCTCAGGGTGACACCCGACTTTTGTCCTAAGCACCAAGGGGCACCCGAGAAAACCACTCGACAGGGGAGTAATCTCCCTGGTGGAAAGACGATCACGAGGAAGGACAGTCATGCTCGCTCGCCTGTTCGCGCCCAAGGTCAAGGTCAGCGCTCACTGCGACCTGCCCTGCGGTGTCTACGACCCGGCCCAGGCCCGCATCGAGGCGCAGTCCGTCAAGGCGGTCCAGGAGAAGTACCAGGCCAACGAGGACCCGCACTTCCGGGCCCGCGCCATCGTCATCAAGGAGCAGCGCGCGGAGCTCGTCAAGCACCACCTGTCCGTGCTGTGGAGCGACTACTTCAAGGCCCCGCACTTCGAGAAGTACCCGCAGCTGCACCAGCTCTTCAACGACGCGCTGAAGGCGGGCAGCGCCGCCAAGGCCTCGACCGACCCGGCGACCGGCCAGAAGCTGCTCGAGCTGATCGACCAGATCGACGCCATCTTCCAGGAGACGAAGAAGGCCTGACCTGCCGTCGGCGACAGCGCCCGGTCCGCGCGGCCCCACGAGGGCCCGCGGGGACCGGGCGCTGTCGTATGCGGACAGCCCGAAGGGCGGTCGCACCGGCGCGGCCGGGAGCGACCGGGCGGGGTGGTGCCGTGCCGCGGTACCGTCCCCGTGCCGCCGGCCCAGCGCGACGCGCCCTGGTGCCCTCCCGTCAGCACGCCGCCGGTCGCACGACGCGCAGCCAGCCGATGACCGCGTCGACGGTGGCGTAGTCGAGTTCGGCGATCCGGGCGACGGCGTTCGCGTCGTCGCGGCGGACCGGCACTCCGGCGGCGTCCAGTGCGCAGTGCAGCATGATCTGGTGCGCCTGGGTGGGCGGCAGGGTCTGCCCCGGACGGATCTGGGAGCGCAGCAGGGAGGAGATCGGCAGCGGGGGTGTCGGTCGGTCCATGGTCAACCTCGGTTTCCCTCGAAGTAGTCGGACAGGGCTGTGCTGAGTTCGAGCCGGCTCTGCCAGGGGCGGTGGTCCAGGAGTTCCGTCCGTGCCCGGGCCCAGAAGGCGCCGACCAGGGCGTGGTCGTTCCGGCCGGCGACCAGGCCGGTGGGGGGAGCCAGACCGTGGGCGTGGGCCCGCTCGGTGAAGACGAGCGTGGTGAAGCGCCCTTCGGGCCGCGGCCCCGGATGGACGGAGTGCCGCAGGACGGCCCTGCTCAGGGCGTCGGCCGCCACCGCCGCGGCCGGTGCGCAGCCCGTGCTCCAGCCCATCAGCCGGCGGGCGTGGGCGTCGAGCACGACCACGCAGAGCAGGTCGCCCTGACCGGTGGCGAGTTCGACGGCGTCGGTCACCCAGAGCCGGTCGGGCACGCCGGGACGGCCCTGGAGCCCGGCGCGGCGCATGAGCAGCTCCACGGTGCCGTGGCTGATGGAGACGCCGTGCCGCAGGGTGAGTTCCTCGTGGATGCGCCGGTATCCGAAGGTGCCGCGCGAGTCGGCGTGGATGGAGGCGATGAGGTCCGTCAGCCACTGGTGGCGGGTGGCCCGGGCCGAGGGGGGCCGGCTGCGCCAGGTGAAGTACCCCGACTCGGAGATGCCGAGGACGCGCGTCGCGGTCCGGATCGGAAGCCCTTCCCCGGCCATCACCCGCACGGCCTCGAATCGTCTTTTGGGGACACCACATCGCGCAGCAGCTCGGTCGCCCGGCGGTGGACGGCGAGCTCGGTCTCCAGTTCGGCGATGCGCTTGCGTGCCGCGGTCAGCTCGGCGGTGTCCACCGGTGAGCTCCGCGGCCTGCCCAGGTGCGGCAGATGCGTGCGCCGCCACTGGTAGATCGTCTGGTCGCCGAGCCCGAGGTCCAGGGCGACCTTCTTCACGGGCTCGCCGGCCGCCAGCAGGTCGAGGGCCTTGCGGCGCAGCTCGGGTGGATAGCGTCTGGGCACGTGATGCCTCCGGAAGGCCGGTCGTGGTCCCGGGCCGGGGACCCGTCTGGGGTTGGGGAGGTGAGGGACGGGCCCCCGGCCCGGAAGCGGTGGGGCGTCAGCTGACGTGGCGGTTCATGGTCACGGTGGGCCGGAACTCCCGCAGCGGGCCGGTGCCGGCTCCCGCCGGAACGGCCGCCGCGGCACGGTCGAGTACGGCCCTGACCTCGGCGGCGAGCGCGTCCGCACGGCGCTCGATCTCCGTCACCGGGTCGCCGCACCTGCGAAGCTCGGCCACCCGGCGCCGGATGTCGGCGAGCCGGTCGCGGTCGCGGGCGCTCAGGGTGAGCGGCCTCGGGGTGGCCACGACGAACTGGTAGGCGCCGGCGAAGGTCTGGCAGCCGGTGCAGTGCTGGTTGACGGCCCGGCTGATGTTCGTAGCGTTGATCCGCCGGAGGTCGACACCGGAGGTCGTGACGATCTGGAAGGACAGGGCGATCGACCGGCACGGCCGGGAGGGCGAGCAGCCCACGGAGGCGGCGACCGCCCGGTTGTGCGCGGTCGCGGCGACCAGCGGCCCGAACTGGCGGAGGGAGAACTCCTCGTCGTACTGGACTGGATGCGCCCGGTTGGCGAGGGTGTGCGCCTCGTCCACGGCGGTGCCGACGCTGCGGGGGATGTGCGACCCCTGTGCGGCGCCGGCCGGGGCCGCGGTGGCCAGGGCGACGAGGCCGGCGGTGGTCAGCACGCCCAGCCGGACGGCCTTGCGGCCCACCGTGCTGGTGCGGGGCTTGCGGTGCGTCACGGACTTCTCCTGTACGGGTGGAAGGGTGGTCGGGGGAAGGGGGTCCCAAGGGACCCGGCCGGCACGTGCGGGACGTGCCGGGTCGGCCCGCGGTTCGGCACTGGAGGGTCAGGTCGGCCACGGCGCGGGGAAGGTCACGGTGAAGCTCGGGACGGGAGGCTCGGAGGGCGTCTCGGACTCCGACGGCGAGGCGGTGGGCGAGGTCGCGGACGGGCTCGGCCCGGCCGTGGCCGTGGCGGTGGCCGTGGTGGTGCCGCTCGGCTCCGGTTCGCTCCGCGTGGTCTGTGGGCTGGGCGGCTTCGACGGTGAGGGGCTGCCGCCCGCGGAGGCCGAGGGGGAGGCGGACGGCGACAGCGAGGGAGACGGGGGTGCCGAGGGCGATGCGGGACCGGTCGCCGGCGGCTCGCCCGCGGCCCCCGTCACCGGCGGTGTGCTGGCGCTCGGCAGCGGTGCGGGGGCGACCGGCCGCACGGGCCGGAGCTCGGGCACTCCGGGCTGCAGGATGGGGGCGATCGGGGGCTGCGGCGGAAGCGGCTTGGGGGTCATCCCGCCCATCCACGCGGCGCACAGCGCCGCGGCTCCGGCCAGCGTGGCCCCGCCGATGAGGAGCCTCAGCCGCAGGTTCCCCTCCGTGGCCCGCACGACGTAGCGGACGAGCCGGCCCCCGAGGCGCACCGAGAGGTACACCGCCCCCGCGAGGGGGAAGATCAGCATGAGGCTGCCGATGACCCCGACCGCTCCGGCGGCGAAGCGGCCGTCGGCGAAGGCGGCCCCCGTCCCGGTCAGCTGCTCGACCAGGGACCGCAGGCTCGTCTCGAGCAGACGCGGCAGGTTCCACAGCACGTAGCCGAGTTCGGCGAGCAGCAGGGGCACCATCGTCAGGACCCAGGTCGTGACGATGGCCCGGGCGGAGCGCTTGAGGTCGGCGACCTCGGGGGGCACCGGACGGCCCGGCAGCATGCTGCGCAGGATCGGCTTGATCTTGCCGAAGAGGTCCGGGACGCCGGCGAGGTCGCCGAGGATGTAGTAACCGTCCAGCCGGACGGCCGGCATCAGCTGCTCGATGATCTCGAAGTGGGCGAGGTAGACGGCGGCGAGGAAGAAGGACTGCCCGGTGGCGAAGTAGCCGCCGGCCAGGGCCAGCATGAAGACGACGTTGAAGTAGACGCCGCCCAGGTCGGTGCGCATGCGCCCGCCCCGGCCGATCCGGTAGACGTCGGTGACGTCGGTGTACATCGACGGCCAGATCAGGAAGATGCCGCAGCCGATGGCCCCGGGCCGGGCGCCTCCGTAGCGGCAGGCGGAGGCGTGCCCGAACTCGTGGAAGACGAGCGAGGCGACGGTCAGCGCGAACACCACCAGCATGAGCACCGGCTGCTCCAGCACCTGCAGCACCGGGGTCATCGCCCCGTGCAGGGCGAACAGCCAGATCTCCATGGCGACCGCCGCCGCGAGCACGAGTGCCACCACCAGCGGCCGGTGCAGCCAGGCCAGTGAGCGGGCGATCCGGGCCACCTGCCGTTCGCGGAAGACGACCCGGTGGCCCTTCAGGACGAGCAGGAGGTCCGCGGTGGGCCCGGTGACCTCGTCGTCCTCCTGCCCGAAGGGCACGGTCACGCCCAGCGGCTGGAGCTTGTTCTCGATCAGGTAGCGCACGTTCTCGGCGCTGACCTCGCGGCCGAAGCGCCCGCTGACCCGGTGCGAGACGGCCTCGGTGTCGCGCCGCCCGTCGATGGCGCGGGCGACCAGGTACAGCAGCCGGCTCAGCTGGACGACCTGCCCGTCCCCCCGGCGGACGATGTACCGGGGTTCGGTGGTCCCCGATCCCTTGTACTCGCCGAGGAGTTGCAGGCCCGCGCCGAGCCGCGGGACGGGGAAACCCGTGTCGCAGGGAGGAGGGTCCCCCACGTCCGCGCCGTACACCGCCGTGTCCGTGGGGCCGAAGCGGTGCGCAATGTGACTTTCCGTCACCATCCTGCTCTTCCTCCCGGGACGGACCGCGCCGCGACGGGCGCGGTCCGCACGCGTACGGGCGTTGTTACTGGCGGATGGTGATGGCCTGGACGGCCTCGGACTGGGCGACCGCGAACGGGGAGAACTGGTTCGCCGCGAGCGACTCGTTGTGGGCGTCGACGTGCGCGATGTTCTTGGTCACGTGCGTGGTCTTGACGAAGCTGAACTTGAGCTTGCCCAGGGCCTCGCGGCCGGGCAGCAGCTCCGCGGACTCGGCGTCGAGCTGGTCGGTGTTCATGGAGGGATGCCTTTCTCGGTGTGCGGAAGGAGGTCGGGTCGCGGACTACTGGCGGACGGTGATGGCCTGGGTGGCCTGCGACTGGGCGACCGCGTACGGCGAGCACTCGTTGCCGGCGAGCGACTCGTTGTGGGCGTTGACGTGGGCCACGTGCTTGGTCACGTGCGTGGTCTTGACGAAGTTGAACTTGAGCTTGCCCAGGGCCTCGCGGCCGGGCAGCAGCTCCGCGGACTCGGTGTCCAGCTCACGCATGTCGAGCATGGGGGATCCTTCGGACGAGGGGTGCGGACGGGAACGGACCCCGACGGGGCGTCCATCAGCACCGGACGATCTGTCTGACGGCGTTGGACAGTAGCCGCGCACCGCGGCCCCGGCAAGCGGCATGACGCACCGGACGATCGTCAACGCAGCCACGGGACAAGGGAATCGGCAGGTGAGGGAGCCGGCGCGGGCCGCCCCGGACGACGGCCCCGGCCCCCGGACATCACTCGAACGGGTCAATCCGCCCCCTGCCCGACGTGGGGATGTCCCGACAGAAGGGGGCGAAGCTCGACGAACCGGTGGCTATCCTCTCGACCCCCGAGGCGTTCGGGCCCACCGAGCGCGCGGTGAGAGGGGTGCACGTGCTTGTCGTTCACGGGGCGACCGCCACAGCCGTCGTCCGCCACCGGAGCGGAGAACCGGTGGTCATGCTTTCCGGCGAACTCCCCGAGGTCCTCACTCCGGCCGCCCTGGACGAACTGCTGAATCTCGCGGCGGCCGTCCTCACCTCCGAGGAGACGGCTCTCTTCCGCCGCTGTCTGACCGCGCTGCGCTGCGGGGAGAAACTCCGGGAACACCGCATCGAGATCGAGGGCGCCGTCCTCACGGTGTACAGCGGTTGAGCCGACCCATATTCCGAGTTTTTCGGCATCGCATTTTCCGGGGCATTTGGAAAAACGCGCGGCACCGCACGACATGCCGTATGAGGATCACCCTGGAGAGTGTTTCCCGGGGGTCTCGGCAGGGACTCATCGAATACCTGACGGCAAAGGTCAGGAGCGTTTTTCGGTAAAAACCCCGCAATTGCCCCGCAGTCGCCCGTTCGGCCGCCTCTCCCCCGTCGGCGGAATGAATGCGGCACACGTCACGAGTAACGTCTGGCGGGCCAACCGGCAATTCACCGAGTGTGAGGAGAAACGCGGTGAGAAACTTCGTTCGCGCTGCCGCGACGGCGGCACTGGCCACGGTGGCCATGGCCGTCCCCCTGACGGCGACGGCGTCGGCCACCCCGTCCCATTCCGCGTCCGCCGCCTACCGGAACGCCGGCTCCGGCCCATGGGGCGGGGACCACGGGCGCTGGGACCGGGACCGCGGCCGCTGGGACCGGGACCACGGGCGCTGCGGGCCACGCCTGTGGGGTTACGGCAGGTGGGACGGCCACCGGGACCGCGGCCGGGGCCACGGCCACGGCTTCGCGCACCAGCGGTACGACCGCTTCGGGTTCAGCCGGCACCGACTCGACTGCGACTGCCGCTACCGCTACTGAACCGCCGTCATGACGTGGGCCCCCGGGAAGGGCATTCTCCCGGGGGCCCACCTCCGCGCGTGTCCGGCGAGGCCGCCGCGCGGTTCAACTGCTGTATACGGTGAGGACGGCGCCGTCGATCTCGATGCGGTGTTCCCGGAGTTTCTCCCCGCAGCGCAGCGCGGTCAGACAGCGGCGGAAGAGAGCCGTCTCCTCGGAGGTGAGGACGGCCGCCGCGAGATTCAGCAGTTCGTCAAGGGCGGCCGGAGTGAGGACCTCGGGGAGTTCGCCGGAAAGCAGGACCACCGGTTCTCCGCTCCGGTGGCGGACGACGGCTGTGGCGGTCGCCCCGTGAACGACAAGCACGTGCACCCCTCTCACCGGAGGCATCGGGTCCGCGAACTCGTCCCGAGAGTGGAGAGAATATCCCCGCGCTCCCCGCTCCTTGTCCGTTCTGGGTTACTTCACCACCACACGCCCCGTCAGGGACGGCTTGGGCACGGCCGACCGGACATCTCGTACCGGTCACCGGACGGTGGCAACAGCCACATCAGCACACTGCTGCACCAGACGGACCGGGCCGACCGCTGTAGGCGCCGAGCGGCGTTTGGCGGTGCGATGTTCCCTGCGCCGGCGTGCGCCGCGCCGGGTCAGCCGGACTCCGACTCCGTCCGCGACCGGGGCTCGGTGGAACCGCGGAGGAGCGATTCGACGAGGGCCGCGACATGCCGACGGTCGGCCTCGGACAGTTGCCGGACGCTGGCGATGAGGGTGGCGACCTCGGGGTCGGAGGCGGCGCCGGCGTCGTCCTCGACGTACAGATGGATCCCGCACGCCTCCGCCGCCGCCCGCCGCACCGCCTCCAACGGCAGCTCCAGGCCCCGCGACAGACCCTCCAGCGTGGCCTGCTGCGGCATCCGGGTCACCCGTGCCACCGTCGCCAGGTGATGCACCGTCGACCGCGGGACACCGCCGCGCCGCGCCACATCGCCGTACGACCAACCCCGCTGCTCCAGCCGGCGCTTGATCAGTTCCTGCAGTGCGTTCACCACGGGATGGATTCTTCCTGCTAGCACGTCGGTTGACCCGTCCGGGTGAGATCGAGTCTACAGCGGCCCCCTCCGCCGGCCCCGGATCCACGCCCCCTCACCTGCGCCTTCACCCCGGTGTGCCACATTGGCCGAAGCCGAGTGCCGCAAAGTGCTTGCCACGGCGCGAGATGGACGCTAGCGTCCAATGTCATTGGACAAGTCGTCCAACGATCGCGGGTGACACGACGCGGCCCCGTCCACGCCCGTCCGCCCCACCGGGTCCGTCCGCGAAGGCGGTCCGCGACCCGGAATCCACACGGCGGTCCCGCGCTCCCCGGGGCACTTTCGTCCGGCGACGCCAAAACCGCCCTCCCTTCTCCGAACCCGTACCTTCAACGCCCCGGGGCGCGGCACGTCACGCCCTCCCCCGGTCGCGTCGGACGGAATCTAGGGGCGATCAAGGCGCCTGCAACCCGGTTGCACGGAACTGGCCGCTTTTGGCCTCTCCGATCACATGGCACAACGGCACGGCCATTGACTCTCACCGCGTCGACAGCAGATATATGCATGCTGCGCCGAGGTCGCGGAAGCGGTGTGCCGCGCCGCACACCGACCACGACCGGCGGAACGTGTGAACGGTATGCGCGGAATTCGAGGGCGCGCCCTTGCGGCGGGCTTCCACCGGACCTCCCTGCGCCATTCCCGGTGCCCCCCGCGCCCTCCCCGTGCCACAGGACCTACCCCCCGGGAGGCCGCTCGCCGGACTGCGGGCCCCGGCGGCGTCCCGCGGCGCTGTCGACGGCCTCGACGACGGGCCGCCGGTCCGCGTCGGACCCGCGCAGGGCGTTCACGCGCAGGGTGTGCAGCATCAGGAGCATCAGCAACGGGCACATCAGGGCCACGGCGAGGATGAAGATCGCGCCGAGCGGCGCTCCCAGCCAGACGGCGACCACCGCCGCGACCGCCGCGGCGAACCCGTAGAGCACGTAGCGGCGACCGGTCACTCTCGTCCTGTCCATGGCGGCCTCCCGCGGTCTCGCCGACGGCCCGCTTTCATCCTACGGCGGCGGTTCCACGCCGTGCCCGGACGCGACAGCCCCTTTCCGCGGCCCGCTCCGTCCCGCCTCGGCACCACGCGTCGCCCGGCCCGTCCGGGGCGCCGCCGCATCCCGTCCTGCGGCGAGGCGCCCGGCCCCGGCACCCGCCGTCGCCCCGGGCCGGGACGGGCCGGGACGGGCCGGGACGGGCCGGGACGGGCCGGGACGGGCCGGGACGGGCCGGGACGGGCCGGGACGGGCCGGGACACGGCGGCTACAGCGTCGCCGCTCCGGGCAGTGTTAGAAATGTCGCGTGGTCGACTTTTTCGACCGATTCGGGGCACAGCCATGCGGTCAGTGACCGAGAAGAGGTCGCGCAGCGTCGCCGGACAGGTCTTCATCCTGCAGGTGGCGATCGTCGTGCTGCTCGTCGCGTGCGGCGTGATCGCCGTCGTCCTGCAGTCCCGGCACGACAGCGAGCGCGAGGCCGTCAACCGCTCCATCGCGGCGGCGAGCGCCTTCGCGCGCGCCCCCGGCCTGGACGACGTGCTCAAGGAGCCGGACCCCTCGCGGACCCTCCAGCCGATCGCCGAACTGGCCCGCAAAGAGGCCGAGGTCGACTTCATCGTGGTGATGGACACCGACGGCATCCGCTACACGCACCCGAACCCGGCCCTCATCGGCAAGCGGTTCGTGGGCGCCATCGGGCCGTCCCTGCAGGGCCGGATCCACATCGAGAGCGTGCACGGCCCCCTCGGCCACGAGGTCCAGGCGGTGGTGCCCGTCTTCGAGCGCGCGGACGACCCGAGCGGGCGGGTCGTGGCGCTGGTGTCGGCCGGCATGAAGGTGAAGAACGTGACCGGTGTCGTCGCCAGGCAGCTGCCGATCATCCTCGGTTCCGGCGCGGCCGCCCTCGCGGTGGCCATGGGCGGCACCGCCCTGGTGGCCAGGCGGCTGCGCCGGCAGACCCACCGCCTGGACGCGGCCGAGATGGCGCGCATGTACGAGCACCACGACACGGTGCTGCACTCCGTGCGGGAGGGTGTGCTCATCGTCGACGGCGACGGGCGGCTGCTGCTCGCCAACGACGAGGCCAAGCGCCTGCTCGACCTCCCCCCGGACGCCGAGGGGCGGCGGATCCCCGAACTGCCGGGGCTCGATCCCGGCGCGGTGGAGCTGCTGGCCTCCGGGCGGGTGGCCACCGACGAGGTGCTCCCTTCCGGTGACCGCCTCCTCGCGGTCAGCCAGCGTCCCACGAAGGGCCACGACGGCCCCAAGGGCACGATCGCGACCCTGCGCGACTCCACTGAGCTGCAGGCGGTGTCCGACCGCGCCGAAGCCGCCAGAGAGCGCCTGAGGCTGCTCTACGACGCCGGCATGGGGATCGGCACCACCCTCGACGTGGTGCGCACCGCGGAGGAGCTGGCCCGGGTCGCCGTACCGCGCTTCGCCGACTTCGTCACCGTCGATCTGGCCGACCCGGTCCTGCGCGGCGAGGAGCCGAGCGGCGTCGCCGGCTCCGGGATGCGCCGCACGGCCGTGGCCGGCATCCGCTCCGACGCCCCGCTCTACCCGCTCGGCACGTTGATCGACTTCCTGCCCTCCACCCCCCAGGCACGGGGGTTCGGCAGCGGCCGCGCGGAGATCGTCGCCGACCTCTCCGAGGACCAGGGCTGGCTCGCCCAGGATCCCGAACGCACCCCCCGCGTCGTCGAGTACGGCATCCACTCGCTGATCGCCGCCCCGCTCAAGGCGCGCGGCGTGGTGCTGGGCACGGCCAGCTTCTGGCGTTCGGAGAAGCCGGAGCCCTTCGACGAGGACGACCTCTCGCTGGCCGAGGAACTGGTCGCCCGGGCCGCGGTCAACATCGACAACGCACGCCGCTACACCCGTGAGCACGCCCTGGCCGTCACTCTGCAGCGCAGCCTGCTGCCGCGCGCGCTTCCCGAGCAGAGCGCGCTGGAGGTCGCGCACCGCTACCTGCCCGCGCAGTCCGGCGTCAGCGGCGACTGGTTCGACGTGATCCCGCTCCCGGGCGCCCGGGTGGCGCTGGTCGTCGGCGACGTCGTGGGCCACGGGCTGCACGCCGCCGCCACGATGGGGCGGCTGCGTACCGCGGTGCACAACTTCTCCACCCTCGACCTGCCGCCCGACGAGCTCCTGTACCACCTCGACGACCTGGTCGGGCGCATCGACCAGGACGAGTCCGGCACCGGTGTCGGAGCCGGCGTGATGGGCGCGACCTGCCTGTACGCGATCTACGACCCGGTCTCGCGGCGCTGCGCGATGGCGCGGGCCGGGCACCATCCGCCCGCCCTGGTCCGCCCCGACGGCGGCGTGGACTTCCCCGAGCTGCCCGCCGGGCCTCCGCTGGGCCTGGGCGGCGTGCCGTTCCAGACGGCCGAGCTGGTGCTGGAGGAGGGCACCCAGCTCGTCCTGTACACCGACGGGCTGATCGAGGACCGCACCCGTGACCTGGACGTCGGCATGGAGATGCTGCGGCAGGCCCTGGCCGGGCACCCGGACCGGCCGCCCGAGGAGAGCTGCCGGGCCGTCCTGGAGGCGCTGCTGCCGGACCGGCCCAAGGACGACGTGGCGCTGCTCATCACCCGCACCCGCGCCATCCCCGCCCGCCATGTGGCCGAGTGGGACGTGCCCGTCGATCCCGCGGCGGTGGCGGAGACGCGGGCCGCGGCGGCGGAGAAGCTGGACGAGTGGGGGCTGCCGGAACTGGCGTTCGGTATGGAGTTGGTGCTCAGCGAACTGGTCACCAACGCCATCCGCTACGGCTCCGCCCCCATCAAGGTGCGGCTGCTGCTGGACCGCACCCTGACCTGCGAGGTGTCCGACGGCAGCAGCACCTCCCCGCACCTGCGCCACGCCGCCACCACCGACGAGGGCGGCCGCGGCCTCTTCCTCGTCGCGCAGGTCGCCGAGCGCTGGGGCACCCGGTACACCGGCGCGGGCAAGGTGATCTGGGCGGAGCAGCCGCTGCCGGCCCTGGTGGACCACGCCCTGCCCGCACGCCCACGCCTGCGGGCACGGCCGACGCCGCGACAGGGCGAACCACCGGCCCGAAACCCGGACGCCGCCCCTTCCACCGGCCCCTGACCGCGGCCTCGCCCGCCCACCGCCGCCGGACACCCCGGCCCCGGAGTCCGCACCCCGCCGCAGCAGCACCTCCCCGCACCTGCGCCACGCCGCCACCGCCGACGAGGGCGGCCGCGGCCTCTTCCTCGTCGCGCAGATCGCCGAGCGCTGGGGCACCCGGTACACCGGCGCGGGCAAGGTGAT
Source organism: Actinacidiphila sp. bgisy167 (assembly GCF_057707665.1). Classification (NCBI taxonomy): domain Bacteria; kingdom Bacillati; phylum Actinomycetota; class Actinomycetes; order Kitasatosporales; family Streptomycetaceae; genus Actinacidiphila; species Actinacidiphila sp. bgisy167. The sequence continues at coordinate 13,660 of NZ_JBYIQP010000013.1, forward strand.
CTGGGCGGAGCAGCCGCTGCCGGCCCTGGTGGACCACGCCCTGCCCGCACGCCCACGCCTGCGGGCACGGCCGACGCCGCGACAGGGCGAACCACCGGCCCGAAACCCGGACGCCGCACCACGCCGCGGCGGCGGGTCCGCGCCCGTGGAGCCCGGCCCGCCGCTCCGGTGGCGCGGCGGCGGACCTCCCCGGCAGCCCTCCGTACCCCGCCGCGCCCCGAGTCCGGACCCGGCCCGGGCGGACGCGCCCAGCCGGCCGTCACCCCACCGGCCCCGCCGCCCGCCGGGAGCGGCGCGCCGCCTTGATCGCACTCGTGCCCCCTGTTGCCATGACCCACATGGCGACGACGCATGAGCTGACGTCACCGGATGCCCGGCCCCGTGCGCGACACGCCGCGCCGCCGCGCAGCCGCCCGCACTCCGAGGTCCTTCTGCTCGCCTGTCTGGCGGCGCTCTTCACCGTGGTCCAGCTCCTCCTCGTCGTGGCGCCCGGCATGGGCCTCGGCTGGGACGAGTCGGTCTACGTCAGCCAGGTCTCCCCCGACATCCCGTCAGCGTTCTTCAGCGCGCCCCGCTCCCGGGGCGTGCCGGCGCTGGTGGCCCCCGTGGCGCTGCTGACCACGTCGACCCTCGCCCTCCGCGTCTACCTGGCGGTCCTGTCGGGCGCGGCGCTGTTCCTGGCCCTGTGGCTGTGGCGGCCGCTGCTGGGCACCAAGGTGGTGGCGCTCGCCGGGCTGCTCTTCACGAGCCTGTGGGTGACCCTGCTGTACGGCCCCCAGGCGATGCCCAACCTGTGGGTCGCGCTGGTGGCGCTGATCGCGGTGGGCTGCTACCTGCGCGCGGCGGCGCCGGGGCACACCGGCCGGGGCGCGTTCGCCGGACTGGCCGCGGCGTTCGCCGTGCTGACCCTGCTGCGGCCGCACGACGCCGCCTGGCTGGCCCTGCCGCTGGGCGTCGCCGCGCTCTTCCTGCGCGGGCGGCGCCGCGTGGCACTGCTGCTGGTCATCGCCGCCGGGGTGCTGCTGGGCGGCGCCCAGTGGGTCGTCGAGGCGTTCACCTCGTACGGCGGCATCCTCGCCCGGATGGACCGGGCGAACGCGATCGAGGGCGGCCTGGGCTGGCACCTGGCCTTCGCCGACCAGCTCAGCACCCTGGACGCCTCGCACACCTTGTGCCGCCCCTGCGACGCCGTCTGGCAGCACAAAGGTGACGCCGTGTGGTGGTTCGCCCTGCCCGTCCTGGTGGCGGCCGGGGTCGCCCTCGCGCCGCGTCGGGAGGGTCAGGCGCCCGGGGCGCGGTGTCTGCCCGCAGTGTGCGGCCTGTCCTTGGCGCTGCCCTATCTCGTGCTCATCGACTACGCGGCGCCGCGCTTCCTGCTCCCGGCCTACGCGCTGCTCGCCCTGCCCGCCGCCCAGTGCCTCGTGCTGCTCCCCGCCCGGGTCCGGCCGGCGCTGCGCCCGGCGGTCACGGGCGCCGTGGTCGCCGTCGTGCTCGCGCAGCTCGTCACCCAGCAGATCGTGCTCCACCGGGCGGTGCGCATCTCGACGATCGGCAACGAGGACTACGTCCGTATCGCCGTGGAGCTCGACCGGCTGGGCGTCCGTCCGCCGTGCCTGGTCACCGGCCCCATGGCCACGCCGGTCGGCTACCAGGCGCGCTGCGCCTCCGGCCAGACCGCCGGGAACAACGAGAACATGACCCCTGACGGCATCCTGCGCCTCGCCCGCACCCAACCCGTCGCCGTCCTCACCCCACCGTCCGGGAAACCCCCCGCCTACGCCCGCGCATGGCCCTCCCGGCCGCTGCCGGGCCTCAGCTACCACCAGGGGTACCGCGTCCACCTCTCCCCCAGGTGACCGCGACAATGGGCAGGTGATACCGGACGTCCGCCTGCCCTCCCCGCTGGTCGAACTGCACGACGACGAGCGACTCACCGCACGCGGCGTCCGGATGCTCGTCAAGCGCGACGACCTGATCCACCCCGAGCTGCCCGGCAACAAGTGGCGCAAGCTCCATCCGAACCTGCGGGCCGCCCTCGACGGCGGTCACCGCCGGCTGCTCACCTTCGGCGGCGCCTACTCCAACCACTTGCGCGCCACCGCCGCCGCGGGCCGGCTGCTCGGCATCGCCACCACAGGCGTCGTGCGCGGCGACGAGCTGGCCGGACGTCCGCTCAACCCCTCCCTCGCCCAGGCCGCCGCCGACGGCATGCGGTTGCACTTCGTCGACCGGACCACCTACCGGCGCAAGGACGAGCCGGAGGTCCTGGCGGCCCTCCTGGAGCGTCTGGGCCCCGCCTACGTCGTCCCCGAGGGCGGCAGCAACGCGCTCGCCGCGCGCGGCTGCGCGGACCTCGGTGAGGAGCTGCGCGGCCGGGCGGACGTCGTGGGCGTGGCCTGCGGGACGGGCGGCACCCTGGCGGGCCTGGCGGCAGGGCTGGGCCCCGGGCAGCGGGCCATCGGCTTCCCGGTGCTCAAGGGCGGCGGCTTCCTGGCCCGGGAGATACGCCGGCTCCAGGAGGCGGCCTTCGGCGGGCCGCGCGGCGACTGGCTGCTGGACGACCGCTTCCACCACGGCGGCTACGCCCGCGTCCCGGCCGAGCTGCGGGCGTTCGCGGAGGACTTCGGCGGGCGGCACGGCTTCGTCCCGGACGGCGTCTACGTCGCGAAGATGCTGCACGGACTGTTCTCGCTGGCGCACGAGGGCGCTTTCGCGCCCGGGACGACGGTCGCGGCCGTCGTGACCGGACGGCCGACCGGTTAGCCTTGCTGGCATGATCCGAGCCGCGACCCCCGGTGACGTCCCCGAGATCCACGCGATGATCCGCGAGCTCGCGGAGTACGAGCGCGAGCCGGACAGCGCGCGGGCCACCACGCAGCAGCTCCACGACGCGCTCTTCGGCCCCGAAACGGCCGTCTTCGCACTCATCGCCGAGGACGACGCCCTGGGCGTGCCCGTGGGCTTCGCGCTGTGGTTCCGGAACTTCTCCACTTGGACCGGCACCCACGGCGTCTACCTGGAAGACCTGTACGTGCGCCCCCACGCGCGCGGTGGCGGCCACGGCAAGGCACTGCTCGCCGCACTCGCCGCCGAGTGCGTCGAGCGGGGCTACGAACGCTTCGAATGGACCGTGCTGGACTGGAACGAGCCGTCCCTCGCCTTCTACCGTGCGATGGGGGCCCGTCCCCAGGACGAATGGACGGTGCAGAGACTGACCGGCGAACCCCTTCGTGCTCTCGCTGAGCAGGCACGTGTCAACAAAGCGACATTTCTTTCGAATTGAGTCCATCGACCGACTGCCACGTTGCGTGCCGAAGCGCCTACTATGGGTGACAGCCGCGAGGTGCCGGGTCAGGGCTCATTCGCGGCGGCGACCGTGCTCCGTCCGGGCGACACCGGGGTACGGATCGCGATAGCGTCGCTGGCGAACCGAACCAGATCAGTGCAATGCCGATGAGGGCAGTGCGTGTGCCACCTTGGAGGTGAGGGTGTCCCAGATCGCAGGCGAGCCCGGGTCGAAGGACTTCGTCGAGGTCCGGCTGCCCGCGGCGGGGGCCTACCTGTCGGTGCTGCGTACGGCGACGGCAGGGCTGGCGGCCCGCTTGGACTTCACCCTCGACGAGATCGAAGATCTGCGCATCGCCGTGGACGAGGCGTGCGCCATCCTGCTCCAGCAGGCCGTCCCGGGGTCCGTACTGAGCTGCGTCTTCCGCCTGGTGGGGGACGCGCTGTGGGTGACCGTGTCGGCGCCCACGACCGACGGCCGCGCCCCGGAGCGGGACACCTTCGCCTGGACGGTGCTGTCCGCACTGGCCGGCGAGGTGGACTCCAGCGTGGCCGACGACAAGACCGTGAGCATCGCCCTGCACAAGAAGCGCGGTGCCGGACCGGGACAGCTGTAACGGGGGAATCGTCATGAACGATCTGGAAGGCAGCGCCCCAGGGGTGCGGGGCCGCCCCGTACCCGCCCCTGCGGCGCGGCATGACGAGGCGCGGCCGCATCCCGGCACCGGACCGGTGGCCGGCCTCGGGAGCAGTGACTCGGCCGGGCAGACGGATCAGGCGGATCGCATGGCGCAGGAGCAGCAGGAGCACCGGCAGGAGCAGCACGGGCGCCCCGAGGCCCATGACCGGGCCGGGGCCAGGGCGCTCTTCGTGGAGCTCAGCAAGCTCCCCCCGGGCTCCCCGGAGCGCGCCGAGCTGCGCAACCGGCTGGTCCGCATGCATCTGCCGCTGGTCGAGCACCTCGCCCGGCGGTTCCGCAACCGCGGCGAGCCGCTCGACGACCTCACCCAGGTCGCCACGATCGGGCTGATCAAGTCCGTGGACCGCTTCGACGTGGAGCGCGGGGTGGAGTTCTCCACCTACGCCACCCCGACCGTCGTCGGCGAGATCAAGCGGCACTTCCGCGACAAGGGCTGGGCGGTGCGCGTCCCGCGCCGCCTGCAGGAGCTGCGGCTCGCCCTGACGACGGCGACCGGTGAGCTCTCCCAACTGCACGGTCGCGCCCCGACGGTGCACGAGCTGGCCGAGCATCTGAAAATCACGGAGGAGGAGGTCCTGGAGGGCCTCGAGTCCGCCAACGCCTACAGCACCCTCTCCCTGGACGTGCCCGACACCGACGACGAGTCGCCGGCCGTCGCCGACACCCTCGGCGCGGAGGACGACGCGCTGGAGGGCGTGGAGTACCGGGAGTCGCTCAAGCCACTGCTGGAGCAGCTGCCGCCGCGCGAGAAGAAGATCCTGCTGCTGCGCTTCTTCGGCAACATGACCCAGTCGCAGATCGCCCAGGAGGTCGGCATCTCCCAGATGCACGTCTCCCGGCTGCTGGCCCGCACGCTGGCCCAGTTGCGCGACAAGCTCCTGGTCGAGGAGTGACGAGCGGGCGGGGGTGAGGCGGCGCCCGGCGGGCGCCGCGGTTCACCGCTCGGCCGTGCGCGCGATCCCGAGGGCCTCGGTGGCCGACGGATGGACCAGGAGCACCAGCTCGGCGAGGGCGGCCGCGCCCAGGGCGGCGCCCACGGCGGTCATGACGCCGTCCGCCTGCACCATCGTCCAGGCGACGGGGAGGGCGACGAGCTGGATGATCAGCGCGGGGCCGCGGCTCCAGCGGCGCGCGTGCCACAGACCGTAGGCGGCGGCCAGCGGCATGGCCGCCAGCGCGAGGACGGTCACGCCCCCGGCCTCCGCCTGGCGCGGGCTGTCGGGGTCACCGACGAGCCCCAGGACCAGCATCGCGATCCCCCAGGCCGCCAGGGCGGCTCCTTCCAGTGCCGCGACCGCGGCCGCCGCCGCGAGGCGGCGCGTACGGCCCGGCTGCGTCGCGGGCCTCTCGTTGCCACTCACCCCAGCAGGGTAGCCGCCGTGCCCGGGCCACCAGGGGTGCGGCCCGGTACCGCCCGGTAGGTACGCTGGCGGGCATGCGCGCCCTTCTCGTGGTCAATCCAGCCGCCACCACCACCAGCGCCCGGACCCGTGACGTCCTCGCGCACGCGCTCGCCAGTGATCTGGATCTGGAGGTCGCCGCGACCGAGTACCGCGGCCACGCCCGCGACCTCGCGCGCCAGGCCGCGGAGGGCGGGGAGACCGAACTGGTCGTCGCCCTGGGCGGGGACGGCACGGTCAACGAGGTGGTCAACGGCCTGCTGCACAACGGCCCCGACCCGGAAGGGCTGCCGATGCTCGCCGTGGTGCCCGGCGGGTCCACGAACGTTTTCGCGCGCGCCCTGGGGCTCCCCAACGACGCCGTGGAGGCCACCGGCGCGCTGCTGGACGCGCTGCGCGAGCGCCGCTCCCGCACGGTCGGCCTGGGCCTGGTGAGCGGCACCCCGGGCACGGAGGACGAGGGGGTGCCGGCGCGCTGGTTCACCTTCTGCGCCGGGCTGGGCTTCGACGCGGGTGTCGTGGGGCGGGTGGAACAGCAGCGCGAACACGGCAGGCGCTCCACCCACGCGCTCTACATACGCCAGGTCCTGCGCCAGTTCCTCACCGAGCCCAACCGCCGCGCCGGCACGATCACCCTGGAGCGGCCGGGCGAGGACCCGGTGACGGACCTGGTGCTGGCCATCATCTGCAACACCGCGCCGTGGACCTACCTGGGCAACCGCCCCGTCTACGCCTCTCCGCGGGCGTCCTTCGACACCGCCCTCGACGTGCTCGGACTCTCCCGGCTGTCCACCGCCGCGGTCGCCCGCTACGCCACCCAGTTGCTGCGCTCGACGCCGGAGCGCGGTCCCGAGGGCAGGCACGCGGCCTCCCTGCACGATCTGACGGACTTCACCTTGCATTCGCAGGTGCCCCTGCCCTTCCAGGTGGACGGAGACCACCTGGGACTGCGAATCAGCGCAACCTTCACAGGCGTTCGCCGTGCACTGCGGGTGATTGTGTAAGCAGAAGGACACAAAGTCCTTTCACTCGAACGTTTAGACTGCCCTGCACCCCATGGAAGTACGGCTGTGACGGAGCCGACACCGAGGATTCAAAAAAAACTTTCCGGAAGGGGTTGTATCCGCAGCCCAGGTTTGCGAGGCTCTTCCTGGCGATCGGGAGAGCCGCTCATCGGCCGTCGTCGGTAGCCGGAATCCTCACCACTTCCCAGCGGGACCGCCCCAGGAGACTGGGCGATGTCCCGTGTCGTGTCGGGGGATTCGTGAAAGCGTTCACATTCACAAGCAACACCTGTGCAACACAAGGAGATGGAGCAGCCATGGACTGGCGTCACAACGCCGTTTGCCGCGAGGAAGACCCCGAGCTCTTCTTCCCCATCGGCAACACCGGTCCTGCGCTGCTGCAGATCGAGGAAGCCAAGGCCGTCTGCCGCCGCTGCCCCGTGATGGAGCAGTGCCTGCAGTGGGCGCTGGAGACCGGCCAGGACGCCGGCGTGTGGGGTGGTCTCAGCGAGGACGAGCGTCGCGCGATGAAGCGCCGCGCCGCCCGCAACCGCGCCCGCAACGCCAGCGCCTGACGCACTCGCTTACCCCCGAGCCGCAGCGCGCAGCACCTCCGACCGCGCAGCATCGCGACGCGACGCGAAGAGCCCCGGCCGCTCCCCGAGCGGCCGGGGCTCCGGCGTTCCCGCCCTCCGGCCCAGGGCGGGCCTCAGTCCTCCAGGGTGAGTTCCAGGACGACCTTGGTGCCGCGCCCCTCGGCCGGGACCATGTCGAAGGTTCCGCCCAACTCCCCCACCACCAGCGTCCGTACGATCTGCAGCCCCAGGTTGCCCGCCCGCTGCGGGTCGAACTCGGCGGGCAGACCGCGCCCGTCGTCCCGCACCGCTATCCTCAGGCTCCGCCCACGGCGCTCGGCGGCCACCTCGACGGTGCCCTGCTCACCCGGCCCGAAGCCGTGCTCCAGGGCGTTCTGCAGCAACTCGGTGAGCACCATCGACAGCGGGGTGGCCACCTCCGCCGTCAGGACACCGAACCGGCCGGTACGGCGCGTGGTGACCCTGCCCGGGGAGATCTCGGCGACCATCGCCAGCACACGGTCGGCGATCTCGTCGAACTCCACGCACTCGTCGAGGTTCTGCGAGAGCGTCTCGTGCACGATCGCGATCGAACCGACGCGGCGCACCGCCTCCTCCAGCGCCTCCCGGCCCTTGTCGGAGTCCATCCGCCGGGCCTGCAGGCGCAGCAGCGCCGCGACCGTCTGCAGGTTGTTCTTCACCCGGTGGTGGATCTCCCGGATGGTGGCGTCCTTGGTGATCAGCTCGCGCTCCCGGCGGCGCAGCTCGGTCACGTCCCGCAGCAGCACCAGGGAGCCGCTGTGCGTGCCCTTGGGGCTCAACGGGATCGCCCGCATCTGGATGACGCCGCCGTTGCCCTCGATCTCCGTCTCCCGCGGCGCCTTGCCCCCCGCGACGGTCACCAGCGCCTCATGGCTCTTGGTCCGCGAGGGTGCCAGCTCCGTGGAGACCGAGCCCAGGTGGTGGCCGACGAGGTCGGCCGCCAGGCCGAGCCGGTGGTAGGCGGAGAGCGCGTTGGGGCTGGCGTACTGGACGACGCCTTCGGCGTCGAGCCGGATCAGGCCGTCGCCGACGCGCGGCGAGGCGTCCATGTCCACCTGCTCGGACGGGAAGGGGAAGCTGCCCGCCGCGATCATCTGCGCCAGGTCGGAGGCGCTCTGCAGGTAAGTGAGCTCCAGGCGGCTGGGGGTCCGCACGGTAAGCAGGTTGGTGTTGCGGGCGATGACGCCGAGTACCCGGCCCGCACGGCGTACCGGGATGGACTCGACCCGCACCGGGACCTCCTCGCGCCACTCCGGGTCGCCCTCCCGGACGATCCGGCCCTCGTCGAGTGCGGCGTCCAGCATCGGGCGGCGGCCGCGCGGCACCAGGTGGCCGACCATGTCGTCCTGGTACGAGGTCGGACCGGTGTTGGGCCGCATCTGAGCGACCGACACATAGCGGGTCCCGTCCCTCGTCGGAACCCACAGCACAAGGTCCGCGAAGGAGAGGTCGGAGAGCAGTTGCCACTCCGACACCAGCAGATGGAGCCACTCGAGATCGGAATCATCGAGGTCGGTGTGCTGGCGTACGAGTTCGTTCATGGAGGGCACGCAAATGAGCGTACCCGCGCTCATGGCGGGCACCGCCATCAAGGTCCCGCGAAGGCCTCCGACGACCTATGATCTGAGGGCATCATCTTATGGACAGACGGAGTGGTCTAGTCCAGAATTGACGCACGACCGACTTCCGTCCTTCCCGCACAGAAGGATGGAGCGAGGCCGGGGCGCTCTCTGCCCTGACTGCGCCAGGCCTCACGGTCGGCTCTCACGGACCGCGGGAACCGCACACCCCGCGTGTCACGGGCCGACGGCAGCTCCGGGCTGCGGTGCTGGGCGGGTTGAGGGTCCCGTCCCGGCGCCGCGGCCCGAAGTGACCCCCAGGAGCTCCCCACCCGGCGCCCCGCCCCGTTCAACGCGTCTCGGTCACCTTCGCGAGCGCCCGCGGCGCATCCGGATCCTGGCCCCGCGCGATCGTGACCTCGTACGCCAGCATCTGCAAGGGCAGGATCTCCAGAATCGGCTGCACCTCCTCCGCGACTTTCTCCGTCGGCAGGACGAAGCCCGCCGAGGCGGCCTCGACCGCCGCCCGGTTGCCGATGACCACGAGGTCGGCCCCGCGGTCGCGGAGCCGGTCGAGCACCGGCTGGAGCGCCTCGCCGCCCCTGCCCTCGGTGACGATCGCGATGACCGGGAAGACGTTGTCGACCATGGCCAGCGGCCCGTGCAGCAGGTCGGCGCCGGAGAAGGACAGAGCCGGCACGTAGCTGGTCTCCATCAGCTTGAGCGCGGCCTCCTTCGCGGTCGGGTAGCCGTAGCCGCGCGAGGTGAGCACCAGCCGCTCGGCGAAGCGGTAGCGTGCGGCGAGCGCCCTGACCTCGTCATGGCGGGCGAGGATCTGCTCGGCGAGCTCCGGCAGGACCTTGGCGGCGCTGCCGTCGCCGCCCCGCAGCCCCTCGACGAACAGGTAGAGCGCGAGCAGTTCGGCCGTGTACGTCTTGGTCGCCGGCAGCGCCTTCTCCGGGCCGGCCAGCACGTCGATGTGGAACTCGGAGACCCCGGCCAGTGGCGAGCCGGGGTTGTTGGTGACCGCCAGGGTGATCGCACCGGCCTCGCGCGCGGCCCGGGTGGAGGCCACCAGGTCCGGTGAGCCGCCGGACTGGCTGACCGTGACGACCAGGCAGTCCGTCAGGTCCGGGCGGGCGCCGTACGCGGTGGTGGTCGACATCGAGGTCAGCCCCGCGGGCTTGCCCAGGACCACCTCCACCAGGTACTTCGCGTACAGGGCCGCGTTGTCGGAGGTGCCGCGCGCGGTGAGCAGGACGAAGCGCGGCCCGCGCGCGGCGATCTCCCGAGCCGTCCGGAGGATCCGCGGGGCGCCCTCCTCGAGGATGCGGCGCAGCACCGCGGGCTGCTCGGCCATCTCTCCGGCCATGATCCGGCCCGGCATCGGCCGGCCGGTAGGCGTCGGGACGGACATCTGCGGGCCTCCAGGTGATCCGTGCGGACGGGCAACGGCGGACCTCAGTCGCCGGCCGCCTTGCCCGCGATGACCTCCGCTGCCGCCACCCCGCACACCCGGGCGGCGCCATGGGTCGCGATGTGCAGCGCGCCGGAGGGCGGCGCCTGGGGTACGCCCATCTCCACCACCACGGTGTCCGGGCGGTCGGCGAGCAGCGAGCCCAGTGCCTCGGCCATCCAGGGATGGCGGTGCACGTCGCGCACCACTGCGACGATCCTACGAGTCCCCGCCGCCCTCAGCACCTGTGCGGTCAGGGCGTCGCACTGGCGGAAGCGCCCGGTCACCGTGCCCGGCAGGAGCCGGTCGAGCTCGGCGGCGACGCCCCACGGGGTCTCGTCACCGACGGCGATGTTGGCGACCGGGGTGAAGGCGGCGACGTAGGGCGGCCCCGTGATCGGCAGGTGGCCGTCGGTGCGGGTCACGCGCAGCGCGCGGCGTGCCGCCGCCAGGCCGATGCCGGGGTCCGGCTCCGCGGACGCCCGCACAGCGGAGCGCTCGGCCGCCCAAGCGGCCAGGCTCCGCACCCGTGCGGCGGCGTCGGCGAGCCGGGCCCGGGGCAGGGCGCCGTCGCGTACGGCCGCGACAATGGCGTCACGCAGGGCGACTACCGTCTCCTCCTCGGCGAGGCCGCCGCCCACGCAGATGGCGTCGGCGCCGGCGGCGAGCGCCAGTACGGTGCCGCGCTCCACGCCGTAGGTGTCGGCGATGGCGCGCATCTCGATGCCGTCCGTGACGATCAGGCCGTCGTAGCCGAGTTCGTCGCGGAGCAGTCCCGTGAGTGCGGCGGGGCTGAGGGTGGCGGGGCGGTCCTGGTCGAGTGCGGGCACGAGGATGTGCGCGCTCATCACCGCCTTGCTGCCGGCCGCCAGCGCGGCCCGGAACGGGGCGAGTTCGCGGGCGTGCAGGGTGTCCCGGCCGACGTCCACCCGGGGCAGGGCGTGGTGGGAGTCGACGGAGGTGTCGCCGTGGCCCGGGAAGTGCTTGGTGCAGGCGGCGACCCCGGCGGACTGCAGGCCCTCGACGTAGGCCGCGGTGTGCCGTGCCACCAGCGCCGGTTCGGAGCCGAAGGAGCGCACGCCGATGACCGGGTTGCGAGGGTCGGAGTTGACGTCCGCAGAGGGCGCCCAGTTGAGGTTGATCCCGCAGGCTGCCAGCCGGTGGCCGAGGGCGGCGGCGACGTCACGCGTCAGGGAGGTGTCGTCGACGGCGCCGAGGGCGAGGTTGCCGGGGAAGGAGGAACCGCGGCGGGCCTCCAGCCGGGTCACGTCGCCGCCCTCCTCGTCGGCGGCGACGAGGACCTCGGGCCGTACGGCGCGCAGCTGCGCGGTGAGCGCGGCGAGCTGTCCGGGCGACTCGATGTTGCGGGCGAACAGGGCGACGGAGCCCAGTCCCTCGGCGAGCCTGCGCAGCAGCCACTCGGGGGCGGTGGTGCCGTGGAAGCCCGGTTGCAGGACGGTGAGGGCGTCGCGGACGAGGACCTCGGTGTCCGCGGCGCCGTCGTGGGTGTGGCTCAAGCTCCCGGTCATCCTTTCACCGCCCCGGCGGTCAGTCCGGCGGCGACCTTGCGCTGCACCAGCAGGAAGAAGATCACCACGGGTATGCCCATCATGGTCGAACCGGCCATCATCGGCGCGTAGTCCGTGCCCCGCGAGGTGACGAAGTTGCCCAGCCACACGGTGGCCGTCTGGTGCTCCTGGCTCATGATGAGCATCGCGTACAGGTACTCGTTCCAGGCCTGGATCAACGCGTAGATGGACGTGGCGACGAGACCCGGGGCGAGCAGCGGCAGGACGATCCGGAAGAACGCGCCCATGCGGGTGCAGCCGTCGACCAAGGCCGACTCCTCCAGCTCCTTGGGGATGTTGACGATGAATCCGCGCAGCGTCCACACCGTGAAGGGGAGCACGAAGGTCAGGTAGGTGATGATCAGCCCGCTCAGCCTGTCGATCTGGTCGATCTGGTTGAGCAGCAGGAAGACCGGGATGATCATCGCCACCAGCGGCACCATCTGCACGGCGAGGATGGCGACGATCACCGCCTTGCGGCCGCGGAAGACGAAACGGGAGATGGCCAGCGCCGCCAGCAGCCCGATCGCCAGGCCGAGCCCGACGGTGCAGCCGGAGACGATCAGGCTGCGGCCGACCGCGCCCCAGAAGTCGCCGACCTGCAGGGCGTCGGAGAAGTTCTGGAAGGACAGGCTGGTCGGGAAGAACTTGGGGTCGGGGTCGATGGCGTCCTTCGCGGGCTTGAACGCCGTGTTGAGCATCCAGTAGACCGGGAAGCCGCAGACCGACACGACCAGCAGGCCGATCAGGTTCCAGACCGTCCGCCCGCCGCGCCGGTGCCGCCGGGCGGCACGCGCGGCCGGAGCCGCCGCCGGCGCCCTCTCGGCGGGAGCCGTCTCGAGCATGGTCGTCACTCCACCTCTCCGATCTTCAGCATCTGGCGCATGTAGACGGCCATCACCCCGAGCAGCAGGAGCACCGTGACGACGGCGATGGCCGCGCCCGCGTCGTAGTCGTTGGAGACGAAGGCCTGGTCGTAGGAGTAGGTGGTGAGCACCTGGTACGCGGGTTCGGGGTGTCCGTCGCGCATCAGGAAGACCTGCGGGAAGACGCCCATGTCCCAGATGACCGACAGCGTCGTCAACATGACGATGATCGGCCTCAGTACCGGCAGGGTGACGTGCCGGAAGACCTTGACCGGCCCGGCGCCGTCCATACGGGCGGCCTCCTCCAGCTCCCTGGGCACCTGGGTGAGGCCGGCGTGCAGGGTGATGGCGACGAACGGGATGGCGCCCCACACCACCATGAGGGTGATGACGAGGAAGCCCTGCTTGGTGTCGGTGAACCAGTTGTGGCCGCTGAAGTCGGCCCCCGGCAGCCGGCTGAGCAGCCAGTTGAGGACGCCGTAGTCGCTGTCGAACATCCACTTGAAGACGGTGATGGCGACGACCACGGGCATCGCCCAGCTCGCCACCAGCACGATGTTGATCAGCGCCTTGACCCAGGGCGAGACCCGCTGCATCAGCAGCGCCACGCCCATGCCGACGACGAGCGTGAGCAGCACCGCCGCGAGGGTGAACAGCAGCGTGCGCAGGACGACGCCCCAGAAGACCTCGTCGCCCAGTACGCGGGTGTAGTTGGCGAATCCCTGCCAGTCGCCGGGCAGCCCCTGCCAGAGCTCGGCCTGCCCGAACTGCTTGAAGGAGAGGGTGACCAGCCTGACCAGCGGATAGCCGAGGACCAGTAGCAGGACGCCGATGGTCGGCGCGAGCAGCGCCCACGGCAGGGCGGCTCCGCCGAAGCGGCGGGGCCCGCGGCCCGCTCCCGCCGGCCGCGGGCGCGGCGCCTCGTCCAGCGGTGTGTCAACGGCACTCATCATGTGCTCCTCGGGTACTCCAGTCCCTGGCGTCGCGCCGGGGCCGGCCGCCCTGGGGCGGCCGGCGGGCGTCGGTCACTGTGTTGCCCGTGTGCCGGTCAGCCGGCGTTGATCACCGCGTTGATCTGCTCGTCGGCGGACTTGGTCGCGTCCTCGATCGAGGCCTTGCCGACGGCGATGTCGTTCAGCATGTTCTGCAGGATCTGCTTCTTCTCGACCTGCAGCCAGCCGGGGGCGGTCGGGACGAACCAGGTGTTCTCGTTGGCCCGGGCCGAGGCCGCCGTCGCCGGGTCGTCCATCAGCGGGGCGAGCAGCGAGGTGGCGTTGGGCAGGTTGCCCTTGGAGATCAGCACCTTCTGGGCGGCGCTGTCGGTGAAGGCGTTGATCCAGTCGGCGGCGAGGTCCTGCGCGGTGGACTTGGCCGGGATGACGAGGTCGGAGCCGCCGATGAAGTTCGGCAGCAGCTCGCCGTTGGGGCCGGGCAGCGCGAAGGTCTCGAGGTTGTCCTTCAGCTTGCCGGTCTTGTCGGTCTTCGGGTCTGCGGCGGCGCCGCCCTCCCAGCTGGCGCCGTAGATGAGCGCGGACTTGCCCTGGCCGTAGACGATGTAGCGGTCCGACTCGTCCTTGTTCTTGTCGCCGTGGAAGTACGTGTCCAGGACGGACTTCCAGGTCTTCAGCCCTTCGACGGACTTGGGGTCGGAGAGGGTGGCGGTCCACTTGCCGCCCTCCTCCTTGGCGACGTCGCCGCCGGCGTCCTTGACGAAGGCCAGTGCGGTGTACCAGTCGCGGCTGGGCTGGTACCAGGCGGAGAACGTGTCGCCGTTCTTCTGCTGGATCTTGTCGAGAGCGTCGGTCAACTCGGCCCAGGTGGTCGGCGTCTTGGTGACGCCCGCCGCCTTGGCGACGTCCTTGCGCCAGGTCCCGACGCGGGCGCCGGCGTAGTAGGGCACGCCGTAGGTCTTGCCGTTGTACGTCACGGAGCCCTCGAGGGCGTCCAGCCAGTCGCCGGAGTTCTCGAACCTGCTCTTGTCGACGGGTGCGAAGGCGCCCTTCACCAGGTAGCCGAGCGTCTCGGTGTTCCCCATCTCCACGACGTCGGGCACGTTCTTGGTGGCGAGGACGGCGTCGAGCTTCTGGTTCTTGGCGGTCCACTCGTAGTACTCGTGGCGGACCTTGACACCCTTGTGCTTGGCCGCGAAGGCGTCGTCCGCCTGCTTGACCAGCTCCGGCCAGTTCTTCTGTGCGTCGACCGTCAGCCAGACGGTGATCTCCTTGGGCGCCGCGGCCTTGGCGGAGCCCTTGTCGTCCGAACCGCAGGCCGCAACGCCGGCGACCATGACGGCGACACCGATCGCCGCGATCAGCTTGCGCTTCACAACACCCTCCCCAGGGCAGCGAATTCAGTGGTGTAGACCAGTGCCCGAAGCTTGGCCTAGACCTTTGGGGGTGTCAAGGGTGTACCAGAGCACCGGGCGCGTCCGTTACCGGACCGACATCTGGGCTCGTAACGCGACATGGGCCCCGGCCGTGCCACCATGTGAGCCGCGAATGACGGAGGAACCGGTGACGGCAGCACGACAGCACTCGGGAGCAGAGGCGATGGGGACCGACGGCGAGGCCGGCGCAGCGGTGACGGATACCGCGCAGGCCACCGGGGCCGCGGCCGGACGGACCGCGCGGGTGCCGAAGTACTACGGCCTCAAGCGCCATCTGCTCGAACTGACCCAGACGATGCCACCCGGCTCACCGGTGCCCCCTGAGCGGACCCTGGCCGCCGATTTCGACACCTCGCGCACCACCGTGCGACAGGCGCTGCAGGAGCTGGTGGTCGAGGGCCGACTGGAGCGCATCCAGGGCAAGGGCACCTTCGTCGCCAAGCCCAAGGTGTCCCAGGCGCTGCAACTGACCTCCTACACCGAGGACATGCGCGCCCAGGGCCTCGAACCGACCTCCCAGCTGCTCGACATCGGCTACATCACCGCCGACGACCGGCTCGCCGGACTGCTGGACATGAAGGCCGGCGGCCGCGTGCTGCGCATCGAGCGCCTGCGCCTGGCGAACGGCGAGCCGATGGCCATCGAGACCACCCACCTGTCCGCCAAGCGCTTCCCCGCGCTGCGCCGCAGCCTGGCGAAGTACAGCTCGCTCTACACCGCGCTCGCCGAGGTCTACGACGTCCGGCTCGCAGAGGCGGAGGAGACCATCGAGACCTCGCTCGCCACCCCGCGCGAGGCGGGCCTGCTGGGTACGGACGTGGGGCTGCCGATGCTCCTGCTGTCCCGGCACTCGATCGACACCGGCGGCGAACCGGTGGAATGGGTGCGTTCGGTCTACCGCGGCGACCGCTACAAGTTCGTCGCGCGGCTACAACGCCCCTGACGCCGACCGGATTCCCGGTCCCGCCGATCGTTTCCATAACGCAATGCAGGCGGGTAGTGACGCGAGTCCCGTCCTGACCCTAGATTGCCTGCGCATTACAGCGGAGCAAAAGATCAGGACGGAGCCGTAGCAATGTCCGAACCATCCGGAACCTCCGAACGGCCACCGGTGGTCACCCCCACCCGAGTGATCGCCGGTCTCTGCCTCGTCATCCCCTTCCTCGCCATGCTCTGGGTCGGCTCGTACGCCAAGCTGACCCCGGAGTTCGCCGGCATCCCCTTCTTCTACTGGTACCAGATGCTGTGGGTGTTCCTGTCCTCCGGACTGACGTACATCGCGTACGTCCTGGTCCGCCGTGAGGAGCGGGCACGGAAGGAGGCGGCGAAGTGAAGGACGGCGTCAACGGCGTCGCGCTCGCCGTCTTCATCTTCTTCTTCCTGGTCGTCACCGTCCTGGGCTTCCTGGCCGCGCGCTGGCGCAAGGCCGAGAACGCCCTGCACCTCGACGAGTGGGGCCTGGGCGGCCGCAGCTTCGGCAGCTGGATCACCTGGTTCCTGCTGGGCGGCGACCTGTACACGGCCTACACCTTCGTGGCGGTGCCGGCGGCGGTCTACGCGGCGGGCGCGGCCGGCTTCTTCGCCGTGCCGTACACGATCCTGGTCTACCCCCTGATCTTCACCTTCCTGCCCCGCCTGTGGTCGGTCTCCCACAAGCACGGCTATGTCACCACCTCGGACTTCGTGCGGGGGCGGTTCGGCTCCAAGGGCCTGTCACTGGCCGTCGCCGTCACCGGCATCCTGGCCACCATGCCGTACATCGCCCTGCAGCTCGTCGGCATCCAGGCCGTCCTGGACGTGATGGGCGTCGGCGGCGGCGAGTCGACCAACTGGTTCATCAAGGACCTTCCGCTGCTGCTCGCCTTCGGTGTGCTGGCGGCGTACACCTACTCCTCCGGGCTGCGGGCGCCGGCGCTGATCGCGTTCGTCAAGGACACGCTGATCTACCTCGTCATCGCGGTGGCGATCATCTACATCCCGATCAAGCTGGGCGGCTTCGACGACGTCTTCGCCAAGGCCGGGGAGGCCTACCAGCAGGTCAACCCCGCCACCGGCAGCCCCCGCGGATCGCTCGCCCCGGGCGACAGCGCCCAGTGGGCGTACGGGACGCTGGCGCTGGGTTCGGCGCTCGCGCTGTTCATGTACCCGCACTCCATCACCGCCGTGCTCTCCAGCCGCAGCCGTGACGTCATCCGCCGCAACACCACCGTGCTGCCGCTCTACTCGCTGATGCTCGGTCTGCTGGCGATGCTCGGCTTCATGGCGCTCGCCAGCGGCGTCGGCGCCGGGGTGAAGGGCTACAACGGCCAGTTGGCGATTCCGCAGCTGTTCGAGAACATGTTCCCGTCCTGGTTCGCGGGTGTGGCGTTCGCCGCGATCGGCATCGGCGCGCTGGTGCCCGCGGCGATCATGTCGATCGCCGCGGCCAACCTCTTCACCCGCAACGTCTACAAGGACTTCATCAAGCCGGACGCCACCCCCGCACAGGAGACCCAGGTCTCCAAGGCGGTCTCGCTGCTGGTCAAGGTCGGCGCCCTGGTCTTCGTCCTCACCATGGACAAGACCGTCGCGATCAACTTCCAGCTGCTCGGCGGCATCTGGATCCTGCAGACCTTCCCGGCCCTGGTCGGCGGCCTGTTCACCCGCTGGTTCCACCGCTGGGCGCTGCTGGCCGGCTGGGCGGTCGGCATGGTCTACGGCACCTGGGTGGCGTACGGCGTCGCGAGCCCGACGCAGAAGCACTTCGGCGGCTCCTCCGACACCATCCCGGTCATCGGCCAGATCGGCTACATCGGCCTGACCGCCTTCGTGCTCAACGTCGTGGTCACCGTCGTCCTCACCGTCGTCCTGCGGGCCCTCAAGGCCCCCGAGGGCCTGGACGAGACCGTCAAGGCCGACTTCACCGCCGACGCCGGCGATCCCGGCGTGCGCAAGGACGCGCCGGTGGGCGCCGGTCACTGACCGCCGCACCGGCCACGATCACGGGCCGCCGCCCTGGGACGGGGCGGCGGCCCGTCGCCATGTGCACGAGCCGCACCCCGAGGGTGGTGTGCCGCAGTACGCCCGCAGGGGTCGCCGCCCACGCGGAGCCCTGGCCCATGCGTCGGCGGGGCAGACCTCGCCGCTGTGCGCGGCTGTGTCCCCGACTACCGTGACGGCCACGACCGGCGGCGGTGAGCCCGTCGCTGCGTAACCGCGTCGACACAACATCTGGGGGTGTCATGAGCGGGTGCCACTAGATGTATGCTCAACTCCGCTGTCGCCGCAGGGGAACCCGGTGCGAATCCGGGACTGCCCCGCAACGGTGAGCGGGCGCCCTGAGGCGTGCCCGCGAGTCCGGCTACCTGCCGACGGCCCGTCCGGCGCGCCGTCCGGACGGTGAAGTGTCCGGGCCTCGCGGGTTGGGCCGGCGGACGCGCCGCGGCATGTCCTGGCCTGCCCTGCGTGCGCCCTGTCGCTCCTCCGCGTCGCCGCCGTACGAGGGAGAGAGCACACGTGACCATCGCGCCCGCCGCACCCACCGCCGCATCGGACCCCGCCTCAACCGGGGCCGAACTGCTGCGCACCTTGACGGAACTGACCGCGGACCTCCCCGACACCGACCCCGGACGGGTCGCCGCCGCCGCGCTGCGCGGCCGCAGCGCCGCCGCGGACGAGGCGGAACTGCGGGCGCTGGCCACGGAGGCCGCCGCCGGGCTCATCGCGGAGGATCCGCAGTACTCGCGGCTCGCCGCCCGGCTGCTGACCCTCGCCATCGCCGACGAGGCGGCGGGCGAGGGCGCGGTCTCCTTCTCCTCGTCCATCGCGGTGGGACACCGCGAGGGCCTGATCGCCGACGGCACCGCCGCCTTCGTGGGCGAGCACGCCGCACGCCTGGACGCCCTCGTCGACCAGGCGCTGGCCGAGGGCGCGGACGACCGCTTCGGCTACTTCGGCCTGCGCACCCTGCACAGCCGCTATCTGCTGCGCCACCCGATCACCCGCCAGGTCATCGAGACCCCGCAGCACTTCATGCTCCGCGTCGCCTGCGGCCTGGCGGAGGACCGCACCAGCCACTCGGTGGACGAGGTCGCGGCGCTCTACGGCCTGATGAGCCGGCTGGACTACCTGCCCAGCTCCCCCACACTCTTCAACTCGGGCACCCGGCATCCACAGATGTCCTCCTGCTATCTGCTGGACTCCCCGCTGGACGAGCTGGACTCCCTCTACGACCGCTACCACCAGGTGGCCCGGCTGTCGAAACACGCCGGCGGCATCGGCCTGTCCTACTCCCGCGTCCGCTCCCGCGGTTCGCTGATCCGCGGCACCAACGGCCACTCCAACGGCATCGTCCCGTTCCTGCGCACCCTCGACGCCTCCGTCGCCGCCGTGAACCAGGGCGGCCGCCGCAAGGGCGCGGCCTGCGTCTACCTCGAGACCTGGCACGCGGACATCGAGGAGTTCCTGGAGCTGCGCGACAACACCGGTGAGGAGGCGCGCCGCACGCACAACCTCAACCTGGCGCACTGGATCCCCGACGAGTTCATGCGCCGCGTCGACACCGACGGCACGTGGTCGCTCTTCTCCCCCGCCGACGTGCCCGAGCTCGTCGACCTGTGGGGCGAGGAGTTCGACGCCGCCTACCGCAAGGCCGAGGCCGCGGGCCTGGCCCGCAAGACCCTCCCGGCGCGCGAGCTGTACGGCCGCATGATGCGCACGCTGGCGCAGACCGGCAACGGATGGATGACCTTCAAGGACGCCTCCAACCGCACCGCCAACCAGACCGCCGAGCCCGGCCAGGTGATCCACTCCTCCAACCTCTGCACGGAGATCCTGGAGGTCACCAACGACGGCGAGACCGCGGTCTGCAACCTCGGCTCGGTCAACCTCGGCGCGTTCGTCCGGGAGGACGCCGGCGCCGGGGAGGACGTCATCGACTGGGAGCGGCTGGACGCCACCGTCCGCACCGCGGTGACCTTCCTCGACCGCGTCGTGGACATCAACTTCTACCCGACCTCCCAGGCCGCCTCCTCCAACGAGCGCTGGCGCCCGGTGGGCCTGGGCGCGATGGGCCTGCAGGACGTCTTCTTCAAGCTGCGGCTGCCCTTCGACTCCGCCGAGGCCGAGGCGCTCTCCACGAAGATCGCCGAGCGCATCATGCTCGCCGCGTACGAGGCCTCCTGCGACCTGGCCGAGCGCCACGGCCCGCACCCCGCCTGGTCGCGGACCCGCGCCGCCCGCGGCGTGCTGCACCCCGACCACTACGCGACCGAGGCCGCCTGGCCCGAGCGCTGGCAGGCGCTGCGCGCCCGTGTCGCCGCCACCGGCATGCGCAACTCCCTGCTGCTGGCCATCGCCCCGACCGCCACGATCGCCTCGATCGCCGGTGTCTACGAGTGCATCGAGCCGCAGGTCTCCAACCTCTTCAAGCGCGAGACGCTCAGCGGTGAGTTCCTGCAGGTAAACTCCTATCTGGTGGCCGACCTGAAGAAGCTCGGCGTGTGGGACGCGCAGACCCGCGACGCCCTGCGCGAGTCCAACGGCTCGGTGCAGGAGCTGAAGTGGATCCCCGCGGACGTGCGCGCGCTCTACCGCACGGCCTGGGAGATCCCGCAGCGCGCCCTGATCGACATGGCCGCGGCCCGTACGCCGTACCTCGACCAGAGCCAGTCGCTCAACCTCTTCATGGCCTCGCCCACCATCGGCAAGCTCAGCTCGATGTACGCGTACGCCTGGAAGCAGGGCCTGAAGACGACGTACTACCTGCGCTCCCGCCCGGCCACGCGCATCGCGCAGTCCGCCCGCGCGGCGGCCCCGGTCCCCGCCCAGGCGACGCCCGACGCCGACGCGATCGCCTGCTCCCTTGAGAACCCCGAATCCTGCGAGGCCTGCCAGTGATGAGCCCCACCAAGAACCTGCTCGACCCGGGCTTCGAGCTGACCCTGCGCCCGATGCGCTACCCGGACTTCTACGAGCGCTACCGCGACGCGATCAAGAACACCTGGACCGTGGAGGAGGTCGACCTCCACTCCGACGTCGCCGACCTCGCCAAGCTCTCCGCCGGCGAGCAGCACATGATCGGCCGCCTGGTGGCCTTCTTCGCCACCGGCGACTCCATCGTGGCGAACAACCTCGTGCTGACCCTGTACAAGCACATCAACTCCCCCGAGGCGCGGCTCTATCTGTCGCGGCAGCTGTTCGAGGAGGCCGTGCACGTCCAGTTCTACCTGACGCTGCTCGACACCTATCTGCCCGATCCCGAGGAGCGCGCGGCCGCGTTCGCGGCCGTGGAGAACATCCCGTCCATCCGTGAGAAGGCGCAGTTCTGCTTCCGCTGGATGGACTCGGTGGAGTCCATCGACCGCCTGGAGACCAAGGCGGACCGCCGCCGCTTCCTGCTCAACCTGATCTGCTTCGCGGCCTGCATCGAAGGCCTCTTCTTCTACGGCGCCTTCGCCTACGTCTACTGGTTCCGCTCCCGCGGCCTGCTGCACGGGCTCGCCACCGGCACCAACTGGGTGTTCCGCGACGAGTCGATGCACATGGACTTCGCATTCCATGTCGTGGACACCGTCCGCGCGGAGGAGCCGGACCTCTTCGACGAGGAGATGGGCAAGCAGGTCACCGCGATGCTGGAGGAGGCCGTCGAGGCCGAACTGCAGTTCGCCCGCGACCTGTGCGGCGACGGTCTGCCCGGGATGAACACCGACTCCATGCGCGAGTACCTGCAGTGCGTCGCCGACCAGCGCCTGGTCCGCCTCGGGCTGCCCGCCCGCTACGGCTCGGAGAACCCGTTCTCCTTCATGGAGTTGCAGAACGTCCAGGAGCTGACCAACTTCTTCGAGCGCCGCGCCTCCGCCTACCAGGTGGCGGTCGAGGGCACGGTCTCCTTCGACGACGACTTCTGATCCGGCGCGGGGGCGGGGCACGGCGGTCGCCGCTGCCCCGCCCCCGCCCGTGCGCGCGGTCAGAACGCGGTGACCTGGAGGATGTAGACCCGTTCGTGCCGGGGAACGACAAGGTAGAGGAAGAGGCCGTTCGCGACGGTTGCCATCTTCGTCCCCTCCCCGACGCCTTGGAAAGCGGTCCCGTCGAGGTACCGCGCCTCGGCGGCGCGAACCAGTTCCCCAGCCTTCTCCTCCACCTGCGTGACCAGTGCCTCGGGAGCGGGGTTCTCCCCGCCGACCACGTACTGCTCACCGGGCTCGTACTCCCAGGCCCAGCTCACTCACCCACCGCCGCACGGGCCTGATCGAAGATCGCGCGGATCTCGGCCATCGCCGCCTTCCACGCGGGATCGTGCCTGTCGAGGGTCTGGGCCGTGTGCTCGGCCGAGCGCAGACGTCCCGCAGTGTCGAGATCGCGGGCGATCTCGACATGGACGGCCCAGGCGCCGAGGAACGCTCGCAGCGGCTCGATCGAGCCCGAATCGACGGAAAGGGCGATCGCTTCGTTCTTCTGCTGCTCCATCTCCGCGAGACGATGAGGCGCCACCTGCGCGAGCGCCGCACGGAGTGCCTCGGGAGTTCTGGCCGGCCGTGCGATGAGCTCTGTCCCGTGGTGCTCGGGCTGGGTGGTCATGATGCGGTCCTCCTCCGGGTACCGCGGTTCAGCCTAGCCACTGCCGTCGCGCCTCGGCGTTCCTCCCACACCCGTCCACCGTGGGAGCCGGGTCTCGTGGTGGTGTGCGGCAGTGCCGCGCGGGGTGCCCGAGCGGACGCTCAGTCGTTCGGCACGACCTCGTACTTCGGGGTGGACTCCGCCATCTGCTTCAGCGCGTCCTTGCGGTCCCGCTTGGAGAGCCGGTCGATGTAGAGGTACCCGTTGAGGTGGTCGGTCTCGTGCTGCAGGCAACGGGCGAAGAAGCCCTTGCCCTCGACGACGATGTCGTTGCCGTGCAGGTCCTGGCCGCGGCAGATCGCGTAGTCGGGGCGCGGCAGCTCGGCGTAGGCGCCCGGCACGGACAGGCAGCCCTCGTTGCCGTCGTCCAGGACGCGCCGTTCGGCGGGGAGGTCGTCGATGACGGGGTTGACCACGTGGCCGACGTGCCGGACGCCGTCGTCGTCCGGGCAGTCGTACACGAACACCCGCAGCGGCACGCCGATCTGGTTGGCGGCGAGGCCGACGCCCTCGGCGGCGCGCTGGCTGGCGAACATGTCGTCGATCAGCGCGGCCAGCTCGTCGTCGAAGGACGTGACCGTCGTGCACGGCTGATGCAGCACCGGGTTGCCGACGACCGTGATCGGGCGGGCCGTGCCGCGCTCGCGGTGGGCGGCCTCACGCTCCTCCGCGTCCGTCACGTCGTCGGTGAATGCGGTCTGCTCGGTCTCCTGCTGCGACATGGTCCGTCGTACGCCTTCCTGGGGCATTCTGTGAAGCTGGACAGCCCATCAAGAGTACGTGCCCGCGACGGTGTCAGCAGACCTCTTCGAGATCGCGCCAGTCCCGGGTGTCCGGGCTGTCGGCGACCCAGCCGTCCAGCAGGCCCTTCACCAGCCCGACAGGCGCCGCGATGCCGCACTCGCGCTCGGGGGCCCACAGGGCGCCCGGAGTGCGGTGGCTGAGGTGGCCGGGGTGGCCGGGTTCCCCGTGGTCGTGCGGGTCGCGCGAGGCGTCGGAGCCGTCGTCGGTCGGCATCCGGCTCTCGGAGCAGGTGCGGCAGAGCAGCCGTACCGAGGACGACCAGTCCTCGGCGGCGTATCCGGCGTCGGCGGCGAGCTGCTCCAGGGCGTCGCGGTCCGCCTCGGTCGCCGCCTCCAGCAGGACGAGCCAGGTCGGCACGGGCGAGGGCGCCCACAGCTCGATCTCGTCGAAGACGGGGTAGGTCGCGCCGTCGGCGGTGCGCCGCTCGCCGTGCGGGACGCCGTCGTGGAGCACGACCTCGCCCCAGCGGCGGCCGGAGGACGGCAGCGGGATGCTCAGCACCTCGATCCGGGCCGGGTCGATCCGCCGGCCCCACACGACCTCGGCCTCGCCTTCCGGGGAGAGCCGCACCGCGGAGCTGCCCAACTGCATCTCGACGGGGCCGCTCCCCCCGGCGTCGGGGCGCAGCCCGTACGCCTGCCAGGCGCGGCGGGCGAGCGGCCAGTCCTGCAGGGCGGTGGCGGCGATGCCGACGTTCCACCAGTCGGGAGCGCCGGGCGCGCGGTCCAGCAGGGCGACGGCCCGCAGACCGGTGGTGCGCGCCTGCTCCCAGTCGTGCCGGAACTTGTGCAGCAGCGCGAGGTTGTACCAGGACTCCGAACGCCAGGGCTCCAGATCGGCGGCGCGGGTGAGCAGCGCACCGGCGTCCTCGTACCGTCCGTCGCTGATCAGCGTGAACGCCCGGTCGGTCGCCTGCCGCCAGGTGGCGGACGGCCGATGCCGTGCCCTGCCGAAGATCCTCAAGGTGTCCCGCCTGCCGTTCGCTTGCGCTGGTGCCCCACGGTGCCCCGTCCGTTCCCCCACGTCCCGTGCTCAGCGGTGCTCATCAGTCCTCCTTGCCATCGGCAGGGCCTGTCACACACGGCCGGGCTCGTCGTTTTGGCAGCATCGGCGCCATGGTGCGCCTCTTGCGCGCTCTGCGCCTCTGCGGGCATCCAACCATGCCCCTTGGCGCGCCCGCTCATTACCGGTGGGTTAACTCCCCTGCCCTGGCAACGACCCTGGTCAGCGCCTCGACCACGTGAGGGTCGTATTCGTGCGCCGTATCGAGGCGTAACCGCTCCAGGGCCTGCAGCCCGCGGCCCGCGGCCGTACCGCTCCCGACAAAGTCCTCATAGGCGTTGGCCGTACGCACGATGCGTCCCGCGAGCGGCTGTCCGCGGTACGGATCGGCCTGTCCCTCCACGATCCGCGCGACTTCCTCGGGGGCACCCGTCCGGCGTACGACCTCCGCCCCGAGCAGGGCGATGCGGCGGCGTTCCACCTGATCGAGGGACGTGGTGGCGCCACCGGGCACGGGGTCGACGAGGGAGAGCTGGCCGATGTCGTGCATCAGTGCGGCGTGCTCCAGGGCCGCCAGCGCCTTTCCGCCCAGGCCGAGTTCGCGCCCCATGGCGTGGCTGAGGGCGCTGACCCGGCGCGCGTGCCCCACCGGGGTGTAGCCGGCGAGCTCGGTGGCGCGGGCCAGTGAGGTGATGGTCTCCCGGTGGGTGGCCCGGATCGCGGCGTGCCGCCGGAAGGCCGTCTGGGTCAGCAGCAGCGGCACCCCGCACACGGGCAGCGCCCACAGCCCGGCGGACTGCTCCGCCTGCGCCAGAACGACCCCGCCGGCGCACACGGCCGTGCCGACGCCCGGCAGGACGGCCAGCTCGTCACGGAGGGCGGAGGCGAAGGGGTGTCCGGCACGGGCGGCGCCCAGCACGGCGGCGAGCACGGCGTCGCAGAGGATCGTGCTGGCCAGCAGCAGGAGGGCGTAGCCCGGATGGCCGCCGCTGCCGCCGTACAGCGGCTGCGCGGTCGCGGCGGCGAACGTCACCGTCAGCACGCGCCGGGCCGCGGCGTCGCGCGGGGCGCCCGTCAGCTGCCCGGCGCCGACGGCGGCGACGCAGACGGCCACCACGACCGCCACCGCCTCGGCCGCGAGCAGCGCGTAGGCCAGGGCCCCGGCGAAGGCGACGGGAGCGGCCTCCCGGCCCTCGGGCTCCGGGATCCGCAGGGCCTCGCCCACGACGATCAGCGCGCTGAAGGCGGCGGCCGCGGCGGGGTCGGCGACCCCGTGCACCGCCGTCCACACCGTCGCGGCGCCGCCCACGGCGAGCGCGAGCCCGTGGGCGGCCGCCACGACCGGCGGCGTGCGCCTGCGGTGGCGGCGGTGGTCGCCGCCGCCGCGGCGTCCGCCGGCGCTCACGGGCGCGGCTCTGGGGTGCGGCGGGACGGGGTCTCCCGGCGGGCGTGGCGCCGGGTCTGGGCGGGGGCGAGGGGTTCCGGCTCGTCGGCGGTGACCGCCGGGTTCCACCCTTCGCGGCGCACGGCGCGGACGAGGGCCTGCACCATGAGCGGGTCGAAGTGGCTGCCGGCGCAGCGGCGCAGCTCGCCCAGCGCGTCGTCGACACCGCGGGCGGCCTGGTACGAGCGCGTGGAGGTCATGGCGTCGAAAGCGTCCGCCACGGCCACCAGCCGCGCCGAGGACGGGATGGCCTCACCGGCCAGGCCGTAGGGGTAGCCCGTTCCGTCGAGGCGTTCGTGGTGGTGGAGGATCGCGGCGCGGGCGTCGTCGAGGAAGGCGATGCCGCGTACCATCTCGTGGCCGTACGCGGGGTGCAGCTCGATGATCCGCCTCTCCTCCAACGTGAGCGGGCTGTCCTTGCGCAGCACCCGGGTGGGCACGCCGAGCTTGCCGATGTCGTGCAGGATCCCGGCCAGCCGCAGGGCCTCCACGCGCTCGGGCGGCAGGCCGATCTCACGGGCGATCAGCGCCGACGCCCGGCCGACGCGCTCGCTGTGGCCGCGTGTGTAGCGGTCCTTGATCTCCACGGCCTGCACCAGCGCCCGGACCGTCGCCTGGTGCGCGGCCCGCTCCCGGCGTGCCTGGTCCATGACCCAGCGCGCCATGTGCGTCGGCAGCAGGGCGAGGACCGCGGCCACCGCCCCGTACGGGCCCTGCCAGAGCACCGCGGCCACGAGCCCCACCAGGCCGTAGGTCAGATGCGGCGCGAGCGGCTCCAGCAGGGACTCCCGCCACGCCGTGAAGGGCGCGGTGCGCTCGGCGGTGATCAGCACACCGGCGGTCAGGGCCGCGGAGAACAGGCAGAAGGCGAGGAC
Organism: Actinacidiphila sp. bgisy167; assembly: GCF_057707665.1. Taxonomy (NCBI): domain Bacteria; kingdom Bacillati; phylum Actinomycetota; class Actinomycetes; order Kitasatosporales; family Streptomycetaceae; genus Actinacidiphila; species Actinacidiphila sp. bgisy167. The sequence goes on from NZ_JBYIQP010000013.1 coordinate 40,225, forward strand.
GGCCGCGAGCGCGGGCAGCAATAGCCCCGGCAGCCGCGCGTAGGGGCCGTCCCCGAAGGCGGTGCGCACCTGGGCCGCGGCGGCCGTCGCCAGGGCGAGCTGTGCGGCGTGCCACACACGGCGCACCGGGCGTGGCTCACCCCGGACGGGCGCGAGCAGCCCCCCGGGCACGGCGACGAGAGCGGCCGCGCCCGGGGGAAGCAGGAGCGCGGCCGTGAAGAGCACCGGGGGCAGGGACGCCCCCGTGCGTTCCCCCGCCGCGTAGAGCACCGCCAGCACGGCGGCGGTCGCCCGGACAGTGCCCTCCCAGGGGCCCGCGACGAGGGTGCCGCACGCCGACACCACGACGACCGCGATGTAGACCCGGGCCGCCGCGGGAAGCATCCGGACCGCCCGCCTCGCACGCACCCCACCGAGGCTAGGGGCGCGGCCGCCGCCCGGTCGGGCGAGCGGACGCGATTCCCGCCTTCGGGTGATCCCGGGCGACCTGTCGGCTCGACGTACCGGCGCCGAGCACCCGTGGGATGCCGGGCACCGGTGGGGTGCCTGTGCGGCGCGTCGGCGCCGGGCGCCTCAGCCGGCCGGGGAACCCGTCGGCGCGCCGCCGCCCTCGGCCGGCTCGCGTACCGGCACGACCTCGGCCTCCCGGATCAGCTCGATCCGCGTGAGCACCTTGGCCCGCAGGTCCGAGGGCACGTCGTCCTGCCCGCAGCAGCGCTTGACCAGCTTCTTGACGGCCTGCTCGAGGCCGTACTTCTCCAAGCAGGGGTGGCACTCGTCGAAGTGCTGCTTGAACTTGGCGCAGGCGTCGTCGGACATCTCGTTGTCCAGGTACTCGTAGAGGTGTTCGAGTACCTCGGAGCAGTCCGTCTCATGCGGGTTGCCGCAGCTCATGTGCCCGAGCCCTTCTCGTCTCCCGCGCCCGCCGGGACGAGCCCGCGCTCCCGCGCGTAGTCCTCCAGCAGCGAACGCAGCTGCCGCCGCCCCCGGTGCAGACGGGACATCACCGTACCGATGGGGGTTCCCATGATGTCGGCGATCTCCTTGTAGGCAAAGCCCTCGACGTCCGCCAGATAGACCGCGATCCGGAACTCCTCCGGGATCGCCTGCAGCGCCTGCTTCACGTCCGAGTCGGGAAGGTGGTCCAGGGCCTGGGACTCGGCGGAGCGCAGACCCGTGGACATGTGCGACTCGGCGCGGGCGAGCTGCCAGTCCTCGATCTCCTCCGTGCCGCTGCGCTGGGGCTCGCGCTGCTTCTTCCGGTAGGAGTTGATGAAGCTGTTGGTGAGGATGCGGTAGAGCCACGCCTTCAGGTTGGTGCCCTCGCGGAACTGGTGGAACGACGCGTACGCCTTCGCGTACGTCTCCTGCACCAGGTCCTCTGCGTCGGCCGGGTTGCGGGTCATGCGCAGCGCCGCCGAGTACATCTGGTCCAGGTACTCCAAGGCGTCCCGCTCGAAGCGCGTGTTGCGCTCGACGTCGGACTCCTTCGCCACCTGCACCTCAGGCACCTCGGACGGGCTGTCGTCGTTGCCGCTGACCGGACCCACCTCCTCCACGATGGTCACGGGGCCGTAAGCGGACCCCACGCCATCGGAGGATATCCCGGGCGGGATCGGCGCGCTGTTCCTGCTCTCCTTGCCCGTCGACGGCCACTGCGGCCACGACAGGTAGGGCGCCTCGGCACGCGCTCGGCACTCGGCACTGACCATCCGGCTGCCTTCCTCACTGTGCGTACGTGAATTCCTGGACCCCTGCGACAACACGGGCCGCGCACCGCTCATTCCCGAAGCGGGGGCACTTCCTCCAGCCAGCCCAGCACCGCCTTGGTGATGACGCTGAGTGCCGCCTCCTGGGTGAGGTCCGCCGACTTCGGCACGGCGAACCCGTGGTCGCCGAACGGCACCTCGACCGGCTCGCACCCCGCGGGGAACTCCTCGGGGCGGCCGAAGGGGTCGCGCCCGCCCTGGACGACCAGGAGGGGCATGTCGCCCCGCGCCGCCGCGCGCAGTTCCTCCTCGCGGGACTTCTCCGGCCGGCCCGGCGGATGCAGCGGGAACGACAGCGCCAGCACGCCGACCGCGCCCAGCTCCGCCGCCGTACGGCAGGCCACCCGGGCCCCCGCGCTGCGGCCGCCGGCGACCACCGGAAGACCGGGCCGGGCCAGCGCCGGCCACAGCGCCCGCCATCCGGCGTCCAGCGTCTTCGGCGCGGGCGCCAGCTTCTTCCCGGCCACCCGCCAGGGCTGCTCCACCAGCGCGACCGACCAGCCGTGCGGCGGCAGTCCCGCGGCCAGGGCCTGCAGGTCGCGCGCCTCGATCCCGCCTCCCGCGCCGTGGCCGAGCGCCACAACGGCGCGGGCGCCGCGGGCCCGGTGCCAGGTGACGCGGGCGTCCCCGGCGGGGGTCGGCACGATCTCCATGATCTCGCTCACAGCGGCCAGTCTGGCACCGCGGGCGGTCAGAACAGCGTCGCCTCCTCGGGCGCCTCGATCGGTTCGACCAGTTCCGGCCCGTTGTTGCGGACGTTGCTCACCTCGGACCGCACGGGGTATGCCCGCAGCAGGCCCGGCCGCGGCGGCGCGAGCAGCCCGCGCAGGTCCTCGACGTCGGTGCGCGCGGGGTCCAGCCAGTCGTCCCAGTGGTCAGGGGTGATCCACAGGGGCATGCGCGGATGGATCTCGGCCAGGGAGCGCGGACCGCCGGGGCGCTCGTCGGCGTCGGCGAAGGGCTCGGTGTCGGCCTGCGTGGTGATGACGGTGCAGGTGACCCACCAGGCGCGCGGGTGCTCGTCGGGCAGGGTGCGGTCGCGCCAGAACTCGTAGAGCCCGGCCATGGCGAAGACCGAGCCGTCGGCCGGGGTGACGAAGTACGGCTGCTTGCGGGGCCGCTTCCGCTTCCCCTGCTCCTCCAGGCGGCGCTCGTCCTTGTCCGTGACCCACTCGTAGTACCCGTCGGCCGGCAGCAGGCAGCGGCGCGAGGCGAAGGGGCGGCGGTAGGAGGACTTCTCGTGGACGGTCTCGGCCCGCGCGTTGATCATCTTGACCCCGACGTCGGGGGTCTTCGCCCAACTCGGCACCAGACCCCAGCGCAGGGTGCGCAGCTGGCGCACCACCTCGCCCGTCTCCTTGTCCGGACGCTCCAGCACCGCGTAGGCACTGTCGGTGGGCGCGACGTTCCAGTTGGCGTCCAGCGCCTCGGTGGGATCCCATTTCCGCACGTCGAAGATCCCGACAAGATCCTCGGGCCTCCGGCTCGCTGCGTATCGACCGCACATGAGTGCCAGATTGCCACGGCGCGGGCAGGCCCGGACGCCGTATGGTGCGGAAGCGTGCAGCCCATCGACTCCCTCCTCGGCACCCAGCCCGCGCCCCCGCCCTGGCTGGTGGGCGTCACCGCGGCCGTCGCCCTGGCCGCGGTGCTGCCGCACGCCCTGTGGCGGCTGTCGCGCAACGCGATCACGATCGCCCACGAGGGTGGCCACGGCCTGGTCGCCCTGCTGTCCGGACGCCGGCTGCAAGGCATCCGGCTGCACTCGGACACCTCGGGCCTGACCGTCTCCCGCGGCAAGCCGTACGGCCTCGGCATGATCCTCACCGCGGCGGCGGGCTACACCGCACCGTCCCTGCTGGGCCTCGGCGGGGCCCTGCTGCTCGCGGCGGGGCGCATCACGGTCCTGCTCTGGGGCGCGACGGCGCTGCTGCTGGTGATGCTGGTGATGATCCGGAACGCCTACGGGGTCCTGACGGTGTTCCTGACCGGCGCGCTCTTCCTGCTGGTGTCCTGGCTGACCGGGCCCGCGGTCCAGGCGGGGTTCGCCTACCTCGTGGTGTGGTTCCTGCTGTTCGGGGGCGTACGGCCGGTGCTGGAGCTCCAGCGCAAGCGGCGCGAGGACGCCGCCCCGGGCTCCGACGCGGACCAGCTGGCCCGGCTGACGCACACCCCGGCGGCGCTGTGGATGCTGCTGTTCCACGCGGTGGCGCTGCTGTCGCTGATCGGCGGCGGCCGCTGGCTGGCGGGTCTGTGACCCTTGCGAGCGACTTACTGTTTCCTGCAAGTTTCGCCCGCTTTGTGCGCGATTCGCCTTCGCTGTGAGCCACTACGCTTGGGCCCATGACCGATAACCCCGCGCACACCGCCCTGTGGCCCGCGCCGCTCGCGTCCGCCCCCGTCCACGCGACGGTCACCGTGCCCGGGTCCAAATCGGTCACCAACCGCGCCCTGGTGCTCGCGGCGCTCGCCTCCGAGCCGGGCTGGCTGCGCCGCCCCCTGCGCAGTCGTGACACCGTTCTGATGGCCGACGCGCTGCGCGCCATGGGCGTCCAGATCGACGAGGTCGTCAACCCCTACGGCGGCGAGGCCTGGCGGGTCATCCCGGCCGGGCTGCACGGGCCGGCCACGGTCGACGTCGGCAACGCCGGCACGGTGATGCGGTTCCTGCCGCCGGTCGCCGCGCTCGCCGACGGCCCGGTGCACTTCGACGGGGACCCGCGCAGCCACGAACGACCGCTGCACGGGGTCATCGACGCGCTGCGCTCGCTGGGCGCGCGCATCGACGACGAGGGCCGCGGCGCGCTCCCGCTGACCGTGCACGGCGGCGGGGCGCTGGACGGCGGCCCGGTGTCGGTCGACGCGTCCTCGTCGTCCCAGTTCGTCAGCGCCCTGCTGCTGTCCGGCCCCCGCTTCAACCAGGGCGTGGAGGTGCGGCACACCGGCCCGACGCTGCCGTCGCTGCCGCACATCAAGATGACGGTGGAGATGCTGCGGCACGCCGGCGCCAAGGTCGACACCCCGGAGAACGGCGGCGAGCCGAACGTGTGGCGGGTGGACGCCGGCGCGCTGCTCGGCGTCGACCTCACCGTCGAGCCAGACCTCTCCAACTCCCAGCCCTTCCTCGCCGCCGCACTGGTCACCGGGGGCCGTGTGGTCATCCCCGACTGGCCGCTGCGCACCACCCAGCCCGGCGACGCGCTGCGTGAGCTGTTCACCCGAATGGGCGGTTCGTGCGAGCTGACGGACGCGGGCCTGGTCTTCACCGGCTCCGGCCGGATCCACGGCATCGACGCCGACCTGTCGGAGGTGGGCGAGCTGACCCCCGGCATCGCGGCCGTCGCCGCGCTCGCCGACTCGGAGTCCGTCCTGCGCGGCGTGGGCCACCTGCGTCTGCACGAGACCGACCGGCTGGCCGCGCTGAGCAAGGAGATCAACGAACTCGGCGGCGACGTCACCGAGACCGAGGACGGCCTGCGCATCCGGCCGCGGCCCCTGCGCGGCGGCGTCTTCCACACCTACGACGACCACCGGCTGGCCACCGCGGGCGCCGTACTGGGCCTGGCCGTCGACGGCGTCCGGGTCGAGAACGTCGCGACCACCGGCAAGACCCTCCCCGACTTCCCGCAGATGTGGACGGACATGCTGGGCGGGGCGCCGGCGGCCGTGTCACCGGGCCGGGCCTGAGCCATGCGGCGCTACGGCAAGCACACCGACGAGGACGACGTCCGGGTCCGCCCGAACCGCAAGGGGAACCGCCCGCGCAGCAGCATCCGGCCCAAGCACGAGGACGCCGAGGAGGGCTTCGTCCTCACCGTCGACCGGGGCCGCGTCACCTGCCTCGTCGAGGACCGCACGGTCACCGCGATGAAGGCGCGTGAGCTGGGCCGCAAGGGCATCGTGGTCGGCGACCGGGTGGGCATCGTCGGCGACCTGTCGGGCGAGAAGGACACCCTGGCGCGGATCGTGCGCGTCGAGGAGCGCAGCTCGGTGCTGCGCCGCACCGCGGACGACACCGACCCGTACGAGCGGGTGGTCGTCGCCAACGCGGACCGGCTCGCCATCGTCACCGCCCTCGCCGACCCCGAGCCGCGGCCCCGCCTCATCGACCGCTGCCTGGTGGCCGCCTACGACGCCGGTCTCGAACCGCTGCTGGTGCTCACCAAGTCCGATTTGGCGCCCGCCGGGCCGCTGCTGGAGACGTACGCGCCGCTGGGCGTCCCCTATGTGGTGACCACTCACGAGAACTTCGACGACACGGCGACGGAGGCGGTGCGCGAGCACCTCAGGGGCGGAGTCACCGCCTTCGTCGGGCACAGCGGCGTCGGGAAGACCACCCTGGTCAACGCCCTGGTGGAGCGTCAGCGCGCCACCGGCCACGTCAACGCGGTCACCGGCCGCGGCCGGCACACCACGACCTCCGCGCTCGCGCTGCCGCTGCGGGACGAGGCGGGGTGGGTGATCGACACCCCGGGCGTGCGTTCCTTCGGCCTGGCCCACATCGATCCGTCCCGGGTCATCCACGCCTTCCCCGACCTGGAGCCGGGCACCGAGGGCTGTCCGCGCGCCTGCAGCCACGACGAACCCGACTGCGCGCTGGACGCCTGGGTCGCCGACGGGCACGCCGAACCCGCCCGGTTGTTCTCGCTGCGGCGGTTGCTCGCGACTCGTGAGCGCAAGGAAGGGGACTGAGCCGCCGTTTCCGGGCATGCTGTGTGATGATCGCTCATCGGCAGACGAAATCGGGAGGGCTCTCGATGGCCTGGCTCCTCGTGGTGGTCGCGGGACTCCTCGAAACCGGCTTCGCGGTCTCCCTCAAGCTCTCCCACGGTTTCACCCGCCTGTGGCCGACCATCGCGTTCTGCGCCTTCGCGCTCGGCAGCTTCGGTCTGCTCACCCTCGCCCTGAAGAAGCTGGACGTCGGGGCGGCGTACGCGGTGTGGACGGGCATCGGGGCGTCCGGGACGGCGATCTACGGGATGGTCTTCCTCGGCGACGTCGTCTCGACACTGAAGCTGGTCTCCGTCAGCCTGGTCATCCTGGGCGTCATCGGGCTCCAACTCTCCGGCTCCACCCACTGATCCGATCCGCGCACTGATCCGTCCCCACGCGCCGGTGCGGCTCCGCCCGTCCGGGGCCCGCCGTTCGTCGTCTTCGCCGTCCGGCACCCGTGCCTTCTCGCGCGGGCGCCGTCCGCCCTCGTCGTCAGCCGCCGCTGAGCAGTCCGCGGACCAGCCGGGCGACCCGCCGGCACGCCTGCTCATCCGAGGCCGCGGGCACGGCGACATAGGAGACGGCGACCCGCACCGCGGTCCCGCAGGCCCAGTCGGCCGCCACCTCGTCGAGCCCGGGGAAGCGCCGCTCGAGCACGCCCAGGGCGCGCGCGTGGAAGGCGTCGAGGAGCTCGACCGGGGCCAGCGGAGCGTCGTCCCGGCGAGGCCGCCCGCCCGCCGGCCGTGGCAACGGCACCGGTACGACCGCTGCCACCGGGACCCGGTCCCCGCGGCAGCCGGTGAGCACCGCGCGCACCAGCGTGTTGCGGCGCGCGCTGTGCAGGGTCCAGGCGGTCGCCGCGGCGAAGCAGTCCCCGGCATCGGCGCCGTGCCGTCCGGCGGCGGTGTCCAAGGCGCGCTCCACGCCGGCCAGGAACGCCTCGGCCTCCCGCCGCACCAGGGCACGGGCGAGGCCCTCCTTGCCGCCGAACTCGTTGTAGAGCGTCTGCCGCGACACCCCTGCGATGGCCGCGAGATCCACCATCCTGACCGTCGCCCACGAGCGGACGCCGAGCGCGGTCAGCGCCGCGTCCAGGAGTGCGTCACGCACTGCCGGCACGTCGTCCTCCAAGCGGTGTCACGCGTCCCCGAGCGGTCTCGGCCGGTGCCGAGCGGCGCCTCGCGGCGCCCGGGAGCCGTGTCGTCACCATGACGCGCCGTCGGCCCGTGTCAACCGTCGCCGCGTCTCCTGCGTGACCTCGCCCCGCCGCGATCGATACTGTTCACTCCATGCCGGACTTCAACGACGACCTGCGTCTCGCGCACATCCTCGCCGACGCCGCCGACGCCGCCACCATGGAGCGCTTCAAGTCCCTGGACCTCAAGGTCGAGACCAAGCCCGACATGACACCGGTCAGCGAGGCGGACAAGCGCGCCGAGGAACTGATCCGCGGTCAGCTGGGCCGGGCCAGGCCGCGCGACGCCGTGCTCGGCGAGGAGTACGGCACCGAGGGCAGCGGCCCGCGGCGCTGGATCGTCGACCCGATCGACGGCACCAAGAACTACGTCCGCGGGGTGCCCGTGTGGGCCACCCTGATCGCGCTGATGGTGCGCGGTGAGCACGGCGACGAGGGCGTGGTCGGCGTGGTGTCGGCGCCCGCCCTCGGGCGCCGCTGGTGGGCGGCGAAGGGCGGCGGGGCGTACACCGGGCGCAGCCTGGCCTCCGCCACGCGGCTGCGGGTGTCCCAGGTCGGCCGGCTGGAGGACGCCTCTTTCGCGTACTCCTCGCTGAGCGGCTGGGAGGAGCAGGGCCGCCTCGACGGCTTTCTCGACCTGACCCGGTCCTGCTGGCGGACGCGTGCCTACGGCGACTTCTGGCCGTACATGATGGTCGCCGAGGGCGCCGTGGACATCTGCGCCGAACCCGAGCTCAGCCTGTGGGACATGGCGGCGAACGAAGTGATCGTGCGTGAGGCCGGGGGGCGCTTCACCAGCCTGGACGGGACACCGGGTCCGTACGGCGGGAACGCGGCGGCGTCCAACGGGATGCTGCACGAGGAGATGCTCGCCTATCTGAACCGCCTCTGATCCCCGCCCCTGGTGTACCGCCCCCTCACACCACCGTTCACGCCCCGCACGCCCCTTGCTGCCGACCAGGGCGCATGTGAACATGAGAATGCGTGAGCTTGTGCATTTGTGAAAGCGTTCTCAAGACGGCCACGACGCAGCCCGAGGGGTATCCCATGCTCGTACGCGACGCCATGAGCACGGTCGTTCTCACCATCGGTCCCGCCCACACCCTCCACCAGGCCGCCCGGCTGATGTCCGCCCGCCGGGTGGGCGCCGCGGTCGTCCTCGACCCCGACACCTGCGGTCTCGGCATCCTGACCGAGCGCGACATCCTCAACGCCGTCGGTGCGGGGCTCGACCCCGACCACGAGTTCGCCGCCGCCCACACCACCACCGACGTGGTCTTCGCCGCGCCCGGGTGGACTCTCGAGGCCGCGGCCGCCGCCATGGTGCGCGGCGGCTTCCGGCACCTGGTGGTCCTGGAGGACCGCAACCCGGTCGGCATGGTCTCCGTACGCGACATCGTGCGCTGCTGGCAGCCCGCGCACACGGCCCTGGCAGGCTGACGGCCGGCCCTGGCGGTGGAGCGGAGGGGGCCGGGCGCCTGGACGCACCCGGCCCCCTCCGGGCCCGTGGGGCGGACGCCGCTCAGCCGCGCAGGGCCCGGACGGCGGCCTCCAGCCGCTTGCCGAAGTCCTCGTCGGCCTGGCGGAAGTTGCCGATCGCCCGCTCGGCGATGTCCTCGCGCGACACCTTGGCGAGGAAGCCGGAGAGGTTGGCGACCAGGCGCTCCTTCTCCTCCTCCGACATCAGCCGGTAGAGGTTTCGGGCCTGCACGAAGTCGTCGTCCTCGGCGTGCGAGGGCGCCACGTGGTTGCCGGTGCGGCCGGTGACCGTGGTCGCCGACCACAGAGGACGGCCGGTCTCGGCCGGGCCGCCGAAGCTGTTCGGCTCGTAGTTCCTGGCCCCGCCGTGGCGGCCGTCGTAGAGGGCGCCGTCCCGGCCGTGGGTGCGCGCCTCGGTCGCGTGCGGCCGGTTCACCGGCAGATGGTCGGCGTTGATGCCGACGCGGTAGCGGTGGGCGTCGCCGTAGGCGAAGAGCCGGCCCTGCAGCATCTTGTCCGGGGACGGGCCGATGCCCGGCACGAAGTGGGCCGGGGAGAAGATCGACTGCTCGACCTCGGCGAAGATGTTCTGCGGGTTGCGGTTGAGCTCCAGCCTGCCGATCTCGATGGGCGGGTAGTCCTCGTGCGGCCACACCTTGGTGAGGTCGAACGGATTGAAGCGGTAGGTCGCCGCCTCGTCCGCGGGCATGATCTGCACCTGCACGGTCCAACTGGGGTACTCACCGCGCTCGATGGCCTCGCGCAGGTCGCGCTGGTGGGAGTCGGGGTCCTCGCCGGCGATCCGGTTGGCCTCTTCCTGGGTAAGGTTCCTGATGCCCTGGTCGGTCTTGAAGTGGTACTTGACCCAGAAGACCTCGCCCGCCTCGTTGTTCCACTGGTAGGTGTGCGAGCCGTAGCCGTTCATGTGGCGGTAGCTGGCGGGGATGCCGCGGTCGCCGAACAGCCAGGTCACCTGGTGCGTCGACTCCGGCGACAGGCTCCAGAAGTCCCAGACATTGTCCGCCTCCTGGGAGCCGGTGTAGGGATCGCGCTTCTGGGTGTGGATGAAGTCGGGGAACTTGATCGCGTCCTTGATGAAGAACACGGGGGTGTTGTTGCCGACGAGGTCGTAATTGCCCTCCTCGGTGTAGAACTTCAGCGCGAAACCCCTGGGGTCGCGCACCGCGTCCGGCGCCCCGAGGTTGCCCGCCACGGTGGAGAAGCGCAGGAACGTCTCGGTCTGCTTGCCCACCTCGGCGAGGAACTTCGCCCGGGTGTACTTCGTCACGTCCGCGGTGACGGTGAAGGTTCCATAGGCGCCGGCGCCGCGGGCGTGCACCACGCGCTCCGGTATGCGCTCGCGGTTGAAGCGGGCCAGCTTCTCCAGCAACTGCTGGTCCTGGACCAGGACCGGTCCCCCTGCGCCCGCTGTCTCGCTGTTCTGGTTGTCCGCGACCGGGGCTCCCGCCTCCGTGGTCAGCGGGCCGTTCTCCTGAGCCGTCACGTGCCTCTCCCTGGGTCGGTGCTGTGCCGTGGCCTGAGCCAGAAGTGATCCTACGATAGACAGAGTCCAAATCAAGAAGAGCAACAATCTCGTACTCGGTCGGAACACGGACCGCCGCTGATAAGCTGTTCACATCCCACTGATAGGTGAAACGGATGAGTGACCTGCTGGAACGACTGCGCGGCCGCGGATGGCGCATGACCGCGCAGCGGCGCGTCGTGGCTGAGGTGCTCGACGGCGACCACGTGCACCTCACCGCCGACGAGGTGCACGCCCGGGCGGCCGCCCGACTGCCCGAGATCTCCCGGGCGACCGTCTACAACACCCTGGGCGAGCTGGTGTCGCTCGGCGAGGTCATGGAAGTCGCCACCGACGGCCGCGCCAAGCGCTACGACCCCAACACCCGGCGCCCGCACCAGCACCTGGTGTGCTCCGACTGCGGCACCATCCGGGACGTCCACCCGCACGGCAATCCGCTGGCGGACCTGCCCGACGCCGAGCGCTTCGGCTTCACCGTCTCCGATGTGGAGGTCACCTACCGGGGCCTGTGCCCCGACTGCGCCTGACGCCGCGCCGCCCGGCTCACCCGTTCGGCGGCTTTCCGCACCCCCGGCTCCGGGTGAGTGCGCCCCAGCTGCAGCGTGGCCTCCGGCACCTGCCCGGCCACCTTGGCGAGCGCCTCGAAGGCGTCCCTGGCCACCCCTTCGTCCGGGTCCGCGGTCAGCGGCGCCACCGTCCCCAGCAGGTCCCCCCGCGGGGCGAGCCGGGCCGCAGCGCGCAGCGCGGCCCGGCGCACCGCCGGCGGCCACGGGGCCCGGGCCTCACGCGCCAGTCGCAGCAGCAGCGGCACGTCCGAGGCGTCACCGCACTCCCCCAGGCCCGTCACCAGTCCGGCCACCAGCCGCGGCGGACTCTGCGGGCCGCAGCGCAGCAGCTGCCTGCGGTACGCCGGCGCGGGCGGCTCGCCCCTGCTGTACAGCCGCCAGCGGGCCTGCGCCCGCACGATCCGCGCCGGATCGGCCAGCGACGCGGTCAGCCGGGCCGCCGGCACATCGTCGGGCAGCGCCGCGACCGCCAGCTCCCGCACGGCCGCCGAGCGGGCCCACAGCAACCGCCCGGCCTGGTCCGGATCCATCCGCAGCAACCGCTCCGCGCACAGACTCCGGCACACCTGGTCCGGATCCCGCAACGCCGTGCGCACCAGGTCCCCGCGGACGAACGCGCCCAGTTCCAGGGCCAGCTCGACCCCGAACCGCCGGGTCTGCGGGTCGGCGTCGGCCGCCAGCGCCCGCACCGCACGCCGCCCCTCAGGAGCCGCCAGCACCCCGCGGTACGCCTCAGCGGTGTGCGCCGCCCGGCTCCGTCCCCGCATCCTCAGCAGGATCCGTAGGGCCGCGGCGGCCTCGTCCGGGGCGGTACGGCGCAGCAGCGCAGCCAGGGCGCGGTCGCGAACCTGGTCCACCCAGTCAGCCGTCCGCAGCGCGAGCGCGGACGCCACCACCGGTCCGCCGTGCACTGCCAGCTTCTCCACAGCGGCCTGCCGGGTCCTGCCGTCCCTGTCCATCGCCGCCAGCAGCAACCGCAGCGGTTCGCTCTCGCCCGGCGCTAGGGGCGGGCCCTCCTGGACCCGGGCGGCGCGGTCCAGCAGCAGCCACAGCCGGGGCGGCGCCGCGGCCAACGCCTTCAGCGCCGCCGCCCGGTCGTAGCCGGCGCCCGCGTCCCCGGCGGCGCCCCGCAGCTCTCGCAGCAGCTCCGCCATGTCCGATGCCGCGCACAGCCGACCCCACCGCGTCACATCCATGCGTTCCGCCGGCCGCCGCTCACGCCGCCTGCGCAGCACACCGCCTCCTCGCGCCGCCCGAGTGCCTGCCCTCAGCATCGCGCGCCGGCGCCGGCCGGCCCAGGAGCGTCCACGGCCTTTTGCCCGAACCATGCCGGGGCTGTACCGAACACATAGGAGAAGGGCCCGGAAGCCTTGGCTTCCGGGCCCTTCTCCTTCAGTAGCGGGGACAGGATTTGAACCTGCGACCTCTGGGTTATGAGCCCAGCGAGCTACCGAGCTGCTCCACCCCGCGTCGTTGTGTTCGTAACTGTAGCCCTCCTGCCCTGAGCAGCGCAAATCGCTTTCACGCGGAGAGCTCGTGCTCCAGGGCATCGGTCAGCCGGGCCGCCCGCTCGGCCACCTCGGCGGGGCCGCACTCCACGGCACGCGCGCACCATGCCTTGGCGTCCGCCAGCTGTCCGTGCCGCGCGGCCAGCAGGGCCAGCCGCAGCGCGGCCCGTCCGTGCCCCGCGTCGGCGGCGCGGGTCCACCACAGGGCCGCCTCCGGTTCCGCGCCCTCGCGCGCGAGGAGCAGCCCGAGGTTGAAGGCCCCGTTGCGGCTGCCGCCCTCGGCGGCCTCCCGGTACCAGTGGGCGGCGTCGACGACGTCCCCGCGCTTGGCGGCGCACATGCCGAGCCGCACCTGGGCGCGGCGGTGCCCTTGGCCGGCGGCACGGGCGTACCACTCCTCGGCCTCGGCGGCGGCCTCCGGCGTCTCCCGGGCATCCAGGAGTGCGCCGAGCCGGAAGGCGGCCTCGGGGCTGCCGCCGCCCGCGGCGCAGCGCAGGTGGCGTTCGGCGCCGTGGGTGTCGCCCTCCTTCTGCAGCGCGATGGCGACCTGGAGCGCGGCCTCACCGTGTCCGCTGGCCGCCGCGCGCTCGTACCAGCTGCGCGCGGTGGCGTCGTCGCCCCGCCCGGCGTGCAGGATCCCGAGGTTGAAGGCGGCGTCCACGCTGCCCGCCTCCGCGGCCTTGGAGAACCACGGCTCGGCGCCCGCCGCGTCGCCGCGCTGCAGCAGCAGCACGGCGAGCGCGTTGGCGGCCTCGCGGTGCCCGGTGTAGGCGGCCTTGCGGTACCACTGCTCGGCCTGGGTCGTGCGGCCCTGGCCGGCGCAGAGCAGACCCAGGTTGAAGGCGCCGTTGACGTCTCCCGCCTCGAGAGCGGCCCGGTACCAGCGCTCGGCTGTCTGGGTCTCGCCCTCCTGGGCGTGCAGGGCCCCCAGGGCGTTGGCGGCGTTGCCGTCACCGGCGTTGGCGGCCCGCCGCCACCAGGTGGCGGCGCCGTCGACGTCGCCGGCGTCGCGCAGCAGGAAGCCCAGCGCACAGGCGGCGCGCGGCTCGCCGTCACGGGCCGCGGTCAGATACCAGCGCTTGGCCTCCTCGAACTCGCCGCGCTCCTCAAGGAGCGTGCCGAGGCGGAGGGCGGCTCTGCGGTGCCGCCGGGCGGCGGCCTGCCGGTACCACTGCTCGGCCTCGCGCTCCTCGCCCCGCTCGGCGCAGATCCCGGCGAGCCGGTAGGCGGCCTCGCGGTGGCCGTGCTCGGCGGCCGCGTGGAACCAGCGCTCGGCGCCGACGTCGCGCCGGTGGTCCAGGAGGTCGGCCAGCGCGTACGCGCCCAGGGCGTGCCCGGACTCGGCGGCCTGGCGCAGCCAGTACTCGGCGCCGGGCTCGTCGCCGCGTTCACGGAAGTGCCGGCCGAGCGCGTGCGCGGCCGGGGCGGATCCGGCGACCGCGGCGATCCGCCACCAGGCGGCCGCCTCGTCGGCGTAGCCGCGCTGGTGCAGTAGCAGGCCCAGGTTGTTGGCGGCGGGACGGTCCCCTCCGCCCGCGGCGGCGCGCAGATGGGGCTCGGCGCCCTCCAGGTCGCCGCGCCGCAGCAGCATGGTGCCCAGCACGCTCATGGCGCCGATGTCACCGCGTTCGGCGGCCCGCCGGTGGCGCGCCTCGAGTTCGGCCTCCTCGCGGGCCTCCAGGGTCTCCTGGTCGGGGAGTTCGGACTCGATGAGGCGCTCGTCGTCGAGGCCGCCCACGCGCGGGCCGGGCAGCAGGTCGGCGACGGTGGGCGCGAGCGCGGCGCCGGACGCGGGCAGGGCTGCCCGCCTCGCCGACCCGCGATCCCGGATCTGACGAGTGCTCAGCAGGCTTGCACCGTCCCCCATGAGGTCCATCGTCGCATCACCCGTACCCGGAGTACACCTGGTATGCGGCAAACCTGCAGGGTTCAGCCGATCCAGTCGGTCATGTCATAGGTCACTACAGCGTTTTGTCGACTTCCCGACATGATGCCAACCGAAACCTCAGCGTTATCAATTCCCCCATACAAGTGAAAGGGCCCGGAGTCTATTGACTCCGGGCCCTTTCCTGCAGTAGCGGGGACAGGATTTGAACCTGCGACCTCTGGGTTATGAGCCCAGCGAGCTACCGAGCTGCTCCACCCCGCGTCGGTGAAACAACCGTACCACGACGCGGGGTGGGCCCCCTCATCCCGTCTTCTCCGCCTCCTGCGCCCGCTTCAGGGCGTCGGCGAGGTCCTTCTGCGCCTGGCCGTAGGCGCCCCAGTCGCCCTCCCTGAGCGCCTTCTGGCCCGCCTCGTACGCCTGCTGGGCGTCCTCGAGGGCCTGGGCGACGGTCGCGTCGCCCGCGGCCGGCGGTTCGGTTCCCCCGCCGTCGCCCGAGTCCGGGGGCGGCGGCGGCTTCTCGCCGTCCACCCCGAAGACCGCGTCGAGCGCCTGCCCGAGCGTGTCCTCGAACTCGGTCTGGCCGCCGTAGCTCACCAGCACCTTCTTCAGCAGCGGGTAGTTGGTGCCGGCGCCGCGTACGTAGACCGGCTCCACGTAGAGCAGCCCGCCGTCGAGGGGCACGGTCAGCAGGTTGCCGTACTCGACCTCGGAGTCGCCGCCCTTGAGCAACCTGATCTTCTCCGCCACATCGGGGTCGGAGTTGAACTGGCTCTGCACCTGCTGCGGGCCCGACACCGTGGTGTTCGAGGGCAGCTTCAGCACCCTGATCGCACCGTAGTCCGCGCTCTTGGCGTCGGCGTCGACCGCCATGAAGGCGCTGAGGTTCTCGCGCTTGTTCGGCGTGAAGGTCGTCGTGAGCGAGAACACCTGCGCGTTCTGGTCGGGCATCTTCAGGCTCAGGTAGTACGGCGGCACCGACTTCCCGGTCTTCGCGGCCGGGTCGTTGGGAACCTCCCACACCTCACTGCCGCTGTAGAAGGTCGACGCCTTGGTGATGTGGTAGCGCGTCAGCAGCTCACGCTGCACCTTGAACAGGTCCTGCGGGTAGCGCAGGTGCGCCATCAGCGTGTCGCTGATCGCCGTCCTGGGCTCGACCGTGCCGGGGAAGGCCTTCATCCAGGTCTTCAGCACCGGGTCCTTGGTGTCCCACTGGTAGAGCGTGACCTTGCCGCTGTACGCGTCGACGGTCGCCTTCACCGAGTTGCGGATGTAGTTGACCTGGTTCTGCTGCGCCAGCACGGCGCGCTGCCCGTCGGTCAGCGAGTCCGCGGTGGTGTCGCCGAGCGTGGTGCGCGAGGAGTACGGGTAGCCGTTGCTCGTCGTGTAGGCGTCCACGATCCAGACGACGCGGCCGTCGACGATCGCCGGGTAGGAGTCGCCGTCGATCGTCAGCCAGGGCGCGACCGCCTCGACCCGCTCCTTGGGCATGCGGTTGTACAGGATCTGCGAGTCGTCGCCTACGGCGCCGGAGTAGAAGATCTGCGGCTCGCCGAAGGCCACCGCGTAGGCGAGGCGGGTCACCGGGTTCTTCAGTGCGACACCGCTCTTGCCGGTGTAGGTGTACGACTTCTCGCCCTGGTCGTCGGTGATGTAGTCGATCTCCGGCGTGGACTTGTCGCCGACGATCGACCACTGCTTGGTCTGCTCGCCGTAGTAGATCCGCTGCTGGTACGTCCCGAGGTCGCCCTTGGTCGGCAGGTTGTACTCGATGAAGTCCGGCTCGCCGCTGGAGGTCGTGGTGGTGCCCTTGGCCGCCACCACGCCGTAGCCGTGGGTGTACTTGAAGTGGTCGTTGATCCAGCTGTGCTGCGGGATGCCCTCGAGGTTCAGCTCCCGCAGGCCCACCACCGTGTCCTGCTCCTTGCCGTCGATCGTGTACCGGTCGACGTCGAGCGTGGACGGGAAGGCGTAGTAGCCGCGCACCTTCTGCAGCTGCTGGTACGTCGGCGAGACCACGTTCGGGTCCAGGAGCCGGATCGACGCGGCCGTGTCGGCGTCGCTGCGCAGCTTCTCCTTGTCGTCGCCGCTCGTGCCCGAGTAATCCGTCACCTCGGTGTGGTCGATGCCGTACGCCTCACGCGTGGCGTCGATGTTCTTCTGGATGTACGGCTGCTCCTTGGCGGCCTCGTTCGGCTGCACCTGGAACTTCTGCACGATCGCCGGGTACAGGCCGCCGATCAGGATCGCCGACAGCACCATGAGGCCGAAGCCGATCAGCGGCAGCGACCAGGTGCGCCGCCACAAGGTGGCGAAGAACAGCAGCGCGCAGATGATGGCGATGGCGAACAGGATCGTCTTGGCCGGCAGATAGGCGTTGGCGTCCACGAACCGCAGACCCGTCCAGTCGTTCGACCTGAGGTTGCCGGACTTCACCGCGAGCGAGTAGCGGTCCAGCCAGTACGCCACCGCCTTCAGGGTGACGAACAGTCCCAGCAGCACCGACAGGTGCCCGGTCGCCGCCGCCGTGGCCCGGCCGCCCGGGGAGGTGATCCGCAGGCCCCCGTACAGGTAGTGCACCAGCACCGCCGCCAGCAGCGACAGCACGACGGCCGCGAAGCCGAAGCTCAGCAGGAAGCGGTACCAGGGCAGGTCGAAGGCGTAGAAGGCGACGTCGACGTGGAACTGCGGGTCCTTGGTGCCGAACGGGGTGGAGTTCGTCCACATCAGCCATGTGCGCCACTGGCTGGAGGCGGACGCCCCCGCGATCAGCCCCACCAGCGCGCAGACGGTGAGCAGCACCCACTTCTTGTAGGGGGCGATGCCCATGCGGTAGCGGTCGAGGTTCTGCTGCTCCATGGACATCGCGCTCAGCGGCGGGCGGAGCCGGTGCGCGAGGTACACGTTGACGCCGACGGCCGCGGCCATCAGCAGGCCGAAGACGAAGAACAGTCCGATCTTCGTCCACAGTGTGGTGGTGAAGACCGAGGAATAGTGGACGGAGCGATACCACAGCCAGTCGGTCCAGAAGCCCGAGAACATGACGAAGGCCATGGCCAGCACGGCCAGCAGCCCCAGGGTCATGAGCAGTGTCCGGGCTCGCCGCGACGGGCGGCCCACTCTGATCCGCGGCCCGTGCGGACCCCCGCCGCGGTCCGGCATCTGGAATACCAAGGTGCGCACCTCGAAGTGTCGGTCTCCGTCGGACGCCGTCTCAGCGCCCATAGATGCAACTTACTCAGCCTTTACACAGTTCCCCAAGGCTCCCGATTGGGGAGCGGGTCACAGAACAGGCAGGATGTCGAGCATGTCCAACACCACCTCCGAGGGTGCGCCGCTCGCCGCGAACCCGCTCACCCGTGCCGTCCTGGAGATCGACGACTATGCGTCCGGCCTGGGCTGGGACCAGCCCGCCCGGCTGTTCGCCCTGGTCGACACCGCGGCGCTGCGCGCCCAGGAGCCGAAACTCGCCGAGGAGCTCGGCCTCGGTGACGACAGCGCCGCCGGGTTGACCCCGATCGAGCAGGACGAGCTTCCGCCCGGCGCAGCGCTGGACGAGTTCCTCGCCACCATCGCCTGGCCGGGCGTCGTCAGCGGCTGCGCCCTCACCGTGGAGCGGCTGATGCTGCCGCCGTCCGCGGAGCAGTCCATCCCCGAGGGGCTGGACGACGCCGCGCTGGCTCGCTGGGTCGCCGCGCACCCCGACCGGCAGGAGGTCCGTATGACGGTGGGCGTGCTGCGTGACGGCTCGAGGGAGTCCGCGGTGCGGCTGCGCGAGAAGGACTCCCCCACCGAGGTGCTGACCGGCTCCGCGCTGGTGCCCGGACTGGCCGACGCCCTGGCGGCGACCTTCGAGGACTGACGTCCGACGGCCCCGGGGAAGCGCCCCGGGGCCGTCGAACGCGGTCACGCCTGCCGGCTAACCCGTCGTGCAGGAGGGGAGGGCCGACGTCCTGCCCTCGCGGATGTCCTTGAGCGCGTCCAGGGCGCCGTCGATGGTCTTCACCTTGACCAGGGTGAGGCCGCTCGGGGTGTCCGCCGCCGCCTCCGCGCAGTTGTCCGCGGGGGTGAGGAAGTACTCGGCTCCCTTGTCCCGCGCGGCGATCGTCTTCATGTCTATACCGCCGATGGGACCCACCCTCCCCTCGTCGTCGATCGTCCCGGTGCCCGCGATGAACGTGCCGCCGGTGAGGTCCTGGGGGGTGAGCTTGTCGATGATGCCCAGCGCGAACATCAGGCCGGCGCTCGGGCCGCCGACGTCCGCCAGCTTGATGTCGATCTTGAACGGGAAGGTGTGCTCGACCCCGGCCTGGATGCCCACGATCGCCCGGGGTGCTCCGTCGTCGTCCGATGCGCCCGTGGTGATCCTCACGTCCCGGGACGCGTCGCCTTTCGCTCCCTCGGGCACCACCGTGAAGACGACCGTCTGCCCCGGCTGATGCCTGGTGACCAGCTCGGCGACATCGCCCGCCGCCTTGACCGGCCGGCCGTCCACCGCCTTGATCACATCGCCGGCATGGAGCACGCCCTCGGCCGGGGCGCCCTTGACCACGGTGGAGACGATCACCCGGGAGCCGACGGGTATGCCGAGCTGCTCCAGGGCCGCGACCTTGGCGCTGTCCTGGGACTGGGTGAACTCCTCGGCGTTCTCCTGGTCGGCCTGCTCAGCCGTCTGCCCCTTTGGGTAGAGGGTGTCGTGCTCGACGACCTTCTGGTCGTGCGCCAGCCAGCCGACGACCGCCTCGACGAGGTTCATCGAGTAGTCCGCGCTCGTCACCCGCACCGTGGTCATGTTGAGATGACCGCTGGTCGGGTACGTCTTGTGCCCGGAAATCTGCAGCACCGGATCCCCGCCGTGCGACCCGAGCGTGTTGACCGTGGGCCCCGGGGACATCTCCGCGTACGGGACGGGCCACAGCAGGGCCCCGCACAGCAGCGCTATCAGGGTCAGGGTCGATGCGAGCAGCGTCGCGGTGCGGCGTGGCATGGAACGACAGTACGGTACGGGACCCCCGGCCGCCCCGTGGGCCTCAGGCCCGTCCGCCCGATCCGGTGCGCTGCATGGCCTCGCGGAAGCGCTCGTAGTCGGCGAGCGAGGCGCCGTCACCGGTGGAGCGCGTACGCGCCGCCCAGCTTCCCCAGACAGCCGCGGCGATCGCGGCGACCAACGGGATGAGCAACCATGCGAGCGCTGCCACTTCGGCCTCCCGGACGCGCATGCCGATCAGAAACTATGAGCAGACTAATCTTCTGCTGCTACAACGTTCAGAGCGGGTCGCAGGTTACGCAACCCCAGGTGGGCCACTCAGTGGGCCGCCGGGCGCTGGAGCCGCGGGACGGACGACGGGCGCAGTCGCCGCGCGGTGGGTCATCGGGCGCAGGCGCCGACCCACTCCTCGGTGCCGTCGGCGAAGGCCTGGTGCTTCCAGATGGGGACCTCGCGCTTGAGGTCGTCGATCAGCCGCCGGCAGGCGGCGAACGCCTCGGCGCGGTGCGGGCAGGAGACGGCGACGACCACCGCGAGGTCGCCGACCCGCAGATCGCCCACCCGGTGGACGGCGGCCAGGGCCCTGACCGGGAAGTCCGCCGCGACCTTCTCCGCGACGCGGCGCAGCTCCGCCTCCGCGCTGGGGTGCGCGGAGTAGCCGAGCCCGGTCACCGCTGCGTCCGAGGGACCGTCGTGATCACGAACGGTGCCGACGAACAGCGCGGTGCCCCCGGCGGAGTCGTGTCCCACCGCGCGGAAGACCTCGTCGACGGACAGCTCGGTGTCCCGGATCGCGATGAGCCGGAGGGGTTCGTCGTGCGTCTGTGCCATGCGGCTCATGCTGCCCCATCGTCCGCCCTGAGCAAACCCCCACCGGAACGCGTCGGACCGGCGCCCCTCAGACACCGCGGCGCCGGCGCGCCCTGCGCACCATCGCCGCCGTGCCGACCAGGGCCACCGTCGCGCCGGCGGCGCCGAGTGTGGCGGCGTCCTTGCGCCCCAGGCGCCGCCCGACGACGGAGTTGCGGCCGGAGACCTCCTCCAGCAGGACCGCCAGCACCTCCTCGTTGGTCCACTTCGGCCGCCAGCCCGACTCGTGCAGCCGACTGCCGCTGACCACCCAGGGATGCATGGTGTACGCCAGATCACCCGCCGGTGAGGGGGTCAGGCCCAGCCGGTGCAGCCGGGAGGCCGCTCCGAGCGCCACCGCGGGAGGCAGCTCCATGCGGCGGATGCCCGAGAGCTCCTCGACCTCCTCCTGCTCCAGCCAGCCGTCGCAGCCCACGGCCATCTCGCCGTCGACCCTCTCCAGCGCCGCGTGCTCCAGCGCCGTCACCAGGTCGTCCACGTGGCAGAACTGCCAGCAGGGGCGGCTGCCGCCCACCACCAGCAGGCGCGGCGACTCGAAGTACCGGGTGAGCGCGGTGTCGGTGCCGCCGACCAGGACGGCCGGGCGCAGGATGGTCACGTTGAGGCCGGGGTGGGCGCGGGGGGCGCGCTTGCCGAGCCGCTCGATCTCCAGCAGGTCGCCCACGAAGGACGCCTCCGCCGTCGCGCGCAGCGGCGCGTCCTCGGCGAGCGGGACGTCGTTGTCCGCGTGGGCGCCGTAGACCATGGCCGAGGTGCACAGCACCACGCGCCGCACGCCCGCGGCGGCCGCCGCGGTGAGCACCGTCTGGGTGCCGCGCACATTGAAGGCGCTGCGCGCCCTGGGGTCGGACTCCAGGTCCAGGTCGAGCGCGAGATGGACGACGACGTCCACACCGCGCAGCCGCTCGGCGATCGCCGGGTCCCGTACGTCGAGCACCGCCCACTGGGCGCCGGGGACGTCGCCGCGGCGCTCGTCGATCGCCACGACCCTCTTGACCTGGTCGGTGCCGGCCAGCCGCTGGGCCAGCCGCAGGCCGACCCCGGAGGCGGCGCCGGTGACGGCGACCACCGGTCCGGCGGGGGCCCTGCCGCCGCTCCGCTCTGGGCGAACGGTCGGTTCTGGGGAACTCACCAGGTGTCTCCCACGGTTGTCTCTGGTACCGGTGCGCGGCCCGCAACCGCGGTCCGTACGCAGCCATCCTGCCTGACGGGTGTCTAGGCTGGAGGTACAGCCCACAACACACAGAGCCGAGGAAACCGTGAGCGACATCCCATTCGGATTCGGAGTCCCTCCCGAGGAGCCCGAGGAAGGGGACGACAGCAGGAAGCCGGGCGGTTCCGGCGGCTCCCGGGGACCGGCTGATCCCTTCGGCTTCGGCGGCCAGAACCCCTTCGGCGGCCCGGGCGGGGACAACCCCTTCGCCGCGATGTTCGGCTCGCTCAACCCCAACGAGTTGGGCGCGGCCTTCCAGCAGCTGGGCCAGATGCTCTCGTACGAGGGCGGCCCGGTGAACTGGGACATGGCCAAAGACATCGCCCGGCAGACGGTCGCGCAGGGCGCCGAGGGAGGGTCGAAGGACGTCAGCGTGGGGGCCGCCGACCGCGCCAAGGTGCAGGAGGCGCTGCGGCTGGCCGATCTGTGGCTCGACGGGGTGACGTCGATGCCCTCCGGCGCCGCATCCGCCGTGGCGTGGAGCCGCGCCGAATGGGTCGAGGCGACCCTGCCCGTGTGGAAGGAGCTGGTCGACCCGGTCGCCGAGCGTGTCGGCACGGCGATGGGCGACGTGCTGCCCGAGGAGATGCAGGCCATGGCCGGCCCGCTGCTGGGCATGATGCGCTCCATGGGCGGCGCGATGTTCGGCAGCCAGATCGGGCAGGCGCTCGGCACCCTCGCCGGCGAGGTCGTGGGTCCGACCGACATCGGCCTGCCGCTCGGCCCGGTCGGCAAGGCGGCCCTGCTCCCCCTCAACGTGGAGGCCTTCGGCCAGGGACTGAGCGTGCCCGAGGACGAGGTCCGGCTCTATCTGGCGCTGCGCGAGGCGGCACACCAGCGGCTGTTCGCCCATGTGCCGTGGCTGCGGGCACACCTGTTCGGCGCCGTCGAGGGGTACGCCCGCGGCATCAAGGTGGACACCTCGAAGCTGGAGGACGCGGTCGGCCGGCTCGATCCGTCGAACCCCGAGGCGCTCCAGGAGGCCCTGCAGCAGGGCATGTTCCAGCCCGAGGACACCCCGGCTCAGAAGGCGGCGCTGGCCCGGCTGGAGACGGCCCTGGCCCTCGTGGAGGGCTGGGTGGACGCGGTCGTGCACGCCGCCGCCGCCCCGCACCTGCCATCGGCCGGCGCGCTGCGCGAGACCCTGCGCCGCCGCCGGGCGAGCGGGGGCCCCGCCGAGCAGACCTTCGCCACACTGATCGGCCTGGAGCTGCGGCCCCGGCGGCTGCGGGACGCCTCCCGGCTGTGGGCCTCACTCACCGACGCCCGTGGCGTCGACGGGCGAGACGGGCTGTGGGCGCACCCCGACATGCTGCCGACCGCGAGTGATCTGGACGACCCCGACGGCTTCGTGCACCGCGAGCAGCTGGACTTCTCCGAACTCGACAGGATCCTCGGCGAGGCCGCCGGAGGACACGTGCAGGACGTCCCGCGCGACGAGGGCAAGGGCGGCAGCGAGGGCAAGGGCGACGAGGAGAAGTGAGCCTGTACGACGACGCCCTGCGCGTCCTGAAGGGCTGGTCCGCGCCCGACACGAGCCAGGACCAGCTGCGGCAGACCTACCTCGCGCACCTGGAGACGCACCCGGACGCCATGTGGAAGGCGTGCGCCGAGGGCCACATCACGGGCAGCGCCCTGGTGGTGGACCCGGAGCGCGGGCGGGTGCTGCTGACCCTGCACAAGAAGCTCGGGATGTGGCTGCAGATGGGAGGTCATTGCGAGCCCGGTGACTCCTCGCTGGCCGCGGCCGCGCTGCGCGAGGGCGTGGAGGAGTCGGGCATCGCGGGGCTCACTCTGCTGCGCCCCGAGCCGGTCAACCTCGACAGGCACCTGACGCCGTGCGCGTGGCACCTGGACGTGCAGTACGCGGCTGTGGCTCCGCCCGGCGCGGTGGAGGAGATCAGCGAGGAGTCGCTGGATCTGAGGTGGTTCTCCTACGACGAGGTCGCCGACGTCGCGGACGGTTCCGTCCGGACGCTGCTGGCCCGCACCCGCGCGCTGCTCTGATCTGAGGCGGCGCGCGGGGCGGGACCCGCGGCGGGGCTCAGCGGTTGGTGAAGATGTTGCCCTGGTTCATGCCGTGCGCGCCCTGCTGGCCGAAGCCGTACTGCGCGGCGACACCCCCGCCGATCGGGGCGTTCTGCGGTGGCATCAGTTCGCTGGGCTGCACCAGGACATGGCCCTGGCCGAGGAAGTTGAGCTCCCAGCCCTCACCGGTGTTGCCGCGCCGGCGCCAGACACCGGAGGAGCTGGTCTGCGCCTGCATCTGCACCCGGAGCGAGGACGACCAGGCGACGACCGCGTCGGAGTCGGCGGAGACGTACGCGTCCGGGGTGACGGGCATCAGCAGGGGCTTGCCCGACGTCATCAGCGCCACCTTGCCGTGACCCGAGATGTTGAGGTTGTAGGCGCCGCTGCCGGAGATCCCGAACTGGCTGTCCACGGAGATGACTTCCCAGTGCAGCCCGGAGTCGAGCGCCAGCACATAGGCGCCGTCCACCGTCAGGCCCTCCTGGTCGACATCGACGATGTGGATGTGCTGGGCGAGGTTGGCCAGATAGACCGTGCCCTGCCCGGAGCAGCGCATCAGGTCCAGCCCCTCACCGGTGCGGCGGCGGGCGGAGCGCTGGGCGTGGCTCTGGTACTCGCCGTCGAACTCGATCAGACCCTGGTACGCGACCATGGCGCCCTTGCGGGCCAGGCAGTCGGTGCGGCCGTCGAGCGTGACCCGCAGCAGGTACGGGTTCTGGAGTGCGTACTGTTCCTCGGCCTGGACCTCGGTGTACGCGAAAAGCGGGCTCTGCATGATGTCTCGCTCCCCCTCAGCCCCGGACTCGGAGGCGGTCGGTGCTGTCCTCGCTGGGCTGTACGACGACGAAGCCCTGACCGGAGAAGCCGATCTGGAAGGCCTCGCCGCTGCCGCGCCCGATGAGGGCGGACGCCTTGAAGCTGCGCTTCGCCTTCGTCTTCAGTCCGCTCGACCAGGCCACGAGCGCGTCCGGGTCGACGTAGGTCTCGTCCTCGCCTCGTCCGCAGTCGACCACGACAGGGGTGCCGCGGGAGGTGAGGGCCACCCAGCCGGTGCCCGAGATCCCGACGTTGAACAGTCCCTGGCCCGCGAACTTGGCCAGGCCCTTCACCCGCTCCACACCCCACTGCAGGTGGGCGTCGAAGGCGAGCAGATTGCTGCCGTTGACCGACAGCGCCTCGTTGTCGAGGTAGACGCAGACGACGTCGGCGCCGTAGTCCGCCAGGTACAGCAGCCCGTCGCCGGAGCACTTCATGATCGGCGCCCCCTCGCCGGTGAGCCACTGGGAGGCCATCTGTCGAACGGCGGGCGGGTTGGGCTCGTACTGGACGAAGCCCTCGTAGGCGACCATCGAACCGGTGCGCGCGTAGAGGTCCTGGCCGCTGCTCATGGCCACCTTCAGCATGCTGCTGCCGTGGTTCTCCATGCGGGCGGTGACGGGTGCCGGGGCGTACCCGGAGATCAGTGACTGGTCCATGACGGGCTCCCCCTCAGACCTCGTACGGCTGGACGATGACGAAGTTTCCGGGAGCACCCCTGAACTGCAGGTTCACAGTCTCCCCGCTGTGGCCCGGATAGGCGTTCCTGCGCAGCCGGACCTGGCTGGAGAGCACCACCTGCGAGGCGGCCGACCAGGCGACGATCGCGTTGCTGTCCACATAGGTCGTCGGGGTGACCGGCAGCACCACCGGGGTGCCGTGGGTCTTGACCACGACCGTTCCCGTGCCCTGGAACTGCATGGTGAACAGGGCGCCGCCGGGGATGCCGTGGCCCTCGATGCGGCGGACCTCGTGCTGGAGGGACTCGTCGAAGGCGAGCACGTTCTCCGCGGAGACGCAGATGGCGTCGCCTTGGAGCTCGATGGGGTGCAGATAGGAGGCGTCCTCGGCGAAGAAGACCTGGCCGCGGCCCGTGCAGCGCATCAGCTGCAACTCCTGACCGGTCATGTTGCCGACGACGCGACCGGTGAATCCGGCGCCTTTGTAGCCGAATTCGACCTTGCCCTGGTACAGCACCATGCTGCCCTGCCGGGCGAGCACCGGCTGCCCGCCGGCCTGCCCGAGGTCGGCGCGCATCAGCTTCGGGTTCTGCTGGGTCCAGCGCTGGCCGGTGGGCTGCTCCCGGTACTTCTGCAGAGCGGCCGCGAGTCCGGCGCCGGGCGGCGGCGGGAACTGGCCGGCGCCGGCGTGCGGGGCCTGCGGCGGCTGACCGAAGGCGGGCTGGCCGGGCACGCCCTGACCGGGCATCGGCTGGCCGTACGGGGGTTGGCCGAAGGGCGGTTGACCCGTCTGGCCGGGGGGCGCCGGCGGCGGGACCTGACCGAACGGCGGCTGGCCCGGCGGCGCCTGGGGCGGCGGGACCTGACCGAACGGCGGCTGGCCCGGCGGCGCCTGGGGCGGCGTGGCCGTCGGCGCCACCATGGTGGGGGCTGTGTGCGCGGGCGCGGGGGCCGGCACCGGGGCCGCGGTGGACGGGGTGCCGAAGGCGGGTGCGGGCGGCACGGAGGCCGCCGGGGGCGCGAAGCCCGGCGGGGGCCCGGCCGGGGGCGCGAAGCCCGGTGCGGCCGCGGGCTGTCGCTCCTCGGCCTGCTGCTCCTCGGCGACCTCGCCGCCGAAGTTCTTCAGCAGGGCTTCCAGTCCGCCGTCGAAGCCCTGGCCCACGGCGGCGAACCGCCAGACGTCCTTGAGGTAGAGGTCGGCGAGCATGACGGCACGCTCGGTGCTGAACTCGGCACCCGTGAAGGCGTAGCGGGCGACCTCTTCGCCCCCGGCGACGATCCGCACGTAGCCCGGGCCGATCTGCGACATCTGCCCGGCGCCGTCGATCGTCGCGGTGAAGCTCAGCTTCTGGATCCGGGCGGGGATCCGGTCCAGCGTCACCCGGAAGGACTCGGTGTCCCCGGCCTGCGGCCCCAGCTGCTGAATCGCCTCCTCGGGCGACTTGGGCTGGTTGTAGAAGACGAAGTAGCGGTCGTCGGAGAGTCGTTCTTCGGCGTCCAGCCCGAAGCAGCTGATGTCGAAGCCGAGAGCGGGGCCGCTGATCTGCACACCGATGTACAGATCCGTTCCCGCGGTCAGGTCACTGATCTTGGCCTTGTGGCCGCGCTGGAATTCCCTGGCCATCTCTGAGGACCGTCCCCCCGTCCGTATGTGCTTGCTGCGTTGCGCCAGGCTAACTGCTGGCGCAGAACGGGGCTATTCCCCCGGCTGATCCTCACTCGCCGTGGGCGGGTGCGGCAGCCGGGCCGCGGCGACGACGCCCTCCAGGTACCCGCGCGCACGCTCGGTGCGCGGGTAGGACTCCAGCAGCTTCCAGAAGTCCGGTCCATGGCCGGGCACCAGGAGGTGGGTGAGTTCGTGAAGGAGGACGTAGTCGACGACGTACTCGGGCATGCCCTGCAACCGGTGGGACAGGCGGATGCTGCCCTCGGCCGGCGTGCACGAGCCCCAGCGGGAGTTCTGGTTGGTCACCCATCGCACCGTCCGCGGCCGCGCGCGGCCGGCGAGGTACTGCGCGGACAGTTGCTCCGCCCGGGCGGTCAGCTCGTCGTCGCCGAGCCGGCGGCGGCTCTCCTGGGCGGCGAGCTTGTCGAGCATGACCGTCACCCACCGCTTCTCCTCGGCGGCGGACATCCGGGCGGGGATGAGGACCACGGTGACGTCGCCCTCGCGGTACGCCGAGACCGTCCGGCGCCGTCGGGAGCTTCGGCGTACTTCGACGGCGCCGGTCCGGGGGGAGCGCGAGGGCTGGCCGGAAAGGCTCTGGGCGGGGTCGGCGGACACGCCCCGACGTTACCCGCACCAGGTCCGGGAAGTCCCGTCCCCCGGGATGCCGGGTGAGAAAGGAAACAGCGGGGCACTGCTGGAGAGCCCGGAAAACCGCAGGTGGCGGGCAAACCCCGCGGAAGGCGACGGGGGCCGGCGTGGAGCAGGCCGGGAGGAGGCGGGGAAGACCTGGAAGGACTCGGAAAGCCCGGGAAAGCTAGGGAAAGCCCGGGAACGCCCCCGAAAGACCCGGAAAGTACCGGACGCCGGTCATATCGAATGACTGTCCACAGCACCTGTGGATAACTTTCCGGGCCGGTTCGGGGGTTCAGGGCATGCTGGTCCTGTACGGAGTCGGAACAGTCTCTCGATCGGGAGCCGAGCCCACGGGGGTGGCGATGCGTCCCATGCTCAAAGCGGCGATGCGCCGCAGTTGGCGCAGCCGGGAAAGCCTGCAATTCGGCGTCGACCCGGCACACGCGGTGGTCCTGGACCCGGTGGACGGCGCGGCCGCCGCCTTCCTCGACCTGCTCGACGGCACACGCGGGCTCGGCCCGCTCGCCCGCGAGGCCGAGTCGCTGGGGCTGCGGCCCCCGCAGGCCCGGCGACTGCTCGGACTGCTGGCCGACGGCGGTGTGCTCGACGACGCGACGGCGCATGCCGAACTGTCCGAGACGATACGGCACCACTCCGCCGCGCTGGACCGGCTCCGCCCCGACCTCGCGGCGCTGTCCGTGGTGCACTCCGACCCCGGCGGCGCAGCGGACCGGATGAGCAGGCGGCGGGCCGCCCGGGTGCGGGTGGCCGGGGCCGGCCGGGTCGGCGCGACGGTGGCGGCGGTGCTGTCCGCGGCGGGCGTCGGCAAGGTCGACGTGCACGACGGCGGCCGGGTCGAGCCCTGGGACACCGCGCCGGGCGGCATCCCCGCCGAGCACATCGGCGAGCGCCGGGACGCGGCGGCGCGCGGCCTCGTGCGCAGAGCGGCGCCCGATCCCCGGGCGGCGGCGGTGGGCCGGCGGGGGCCGTCCGCCGTGCCGGAGTCCGGGCTGTCCCTGGTGGTGCTCGCGCCGCGGGACGGCCTGGCCGCCTACGCTCCCGATCCGCAGGGAGCCGCCCCGCTGATGGCCGCCGGGATCCCCCATCTGTACACGGGGGTGATGGAGGGCCGGGGAGTGGTGGGACCTCTGGTGGTCCCGGGCAGCACGGGGTGCGCGGGATGCCTGGCGCAGCGGATGGCGGACGCCGACGCGGCCTGGCCCCGAGTGCTGGCGCAGTTGCGGTCCGGGCGGGGCGGGGTCCCGGCCTGCGACGTCGCGCTGGCCACCGCGGTCGCGGGGCTCGCCGCGGCACATGCCCTGGCCTTCGTGGACGGCGGCCGGCCGCCGAGTTGCGGCGGGCGGGTCGAGATGGGACTCGCCCGGCTGACGACGGAGCTGCGGCCCGTTCCGGGCGACCGCAGGTGCGGCTGCGGGGCGCGCACCGGGGGCGCCGCGGGTGATGCGGGTGATGCGGGTAGCGGGGTGACCGACGACGCCTGAGGTTTGTGACACCGGCGATCCCGCGGTCCGGGAGAGGCGGGGGACAATGACGAGGTGACCGAACGGAAAGAGGGGGCGCATGTCTGATCTTCCGCGCAAAGCGATGACCCGTACCGCCAAGCTGGCGGCGCTCCCGCTGGGATTCGCCGGGAGAGCGACGCTGGGGCTGGGCAAGCGGCTCGGCGGGCGCCCCGCGGAAGAGGTCGCCGGCGAACTGCAGGCGCAGACGGCCGAACAGCTTTTCAAGGTCCTCGGGGAGCTGAAGGGCGGGGCCATGAAGTTCGGCCAGGCCCTGTCGGTCTTCGAGGCCGCCCTGCCCGAGGAGGTCGCCGGCCCCTACCGCGCCGCCCTCACCCGACTGCAGGACGCGGCGCCGCCGATGCCCGCCCGCACCGTGCACGCCGTGCTGGCCGAGCGTCTCGGCGCGGACTGGCACGAGTTCTTCATCGAGTTCGAGGACGTGCCGGCGGCGGCGGCCTCGATCGGGCAGGTGCACCGGGCCGTGTGGCACGACGGCCGCACGGTCGCGGTGAAGGTCCAGTACCCCGGCGCCGGGGAGGCCCTGCTGTCGGACCTCACACAACTCGGCCGGGTGGCGAAGCTGTTCGGGCCGCTGATTCCCGGCATGGACGTCAAGCCCTTGATCTCGGAGCTCCGCGACCGGGTCGCGGAGGAGCTGGACTACGAGCTGGAGGCCCAGGCCCAGCACACCCACGCGGTGGAGTTCGCCGACGACCCGGACGTGGTGGTGCCGAACGTGGTGCACCGCACAGACCAGGTGCTGGTCACCGAGTGGATGGACGGGGTGCCGCTGGCGGAGGTGATCGCGCGGGGCACGGCGGAGATGCGCGACCGCGCGGGTCAGTTGCTGGCGCACTTCCTCTTCGCCGGACCGGCCCGCACCGGGCTGCTGCACGCCGATCCGCACCCGGGCAACTTCCGGCTGCTGATCGACGACGGCCCGGCGCAGGGCTGGCGGCTGGGCGTGCTGGACTTCGGCACGGTGGACCGCCTCCCGGGGGGCCTGCCGCTGCCGATAGGGACGGCGCTGCGCCTGGCGCTGGCCGACGACGCGGATTCGGTGCACGCCTTGCTCTGCCAGGAGGGCTTCGTCAAGCCCACGGTCGCACTCGACCCGGACGCCGTGCTGGACTACCTGCGGCCGATCATCGAGCCGGCGGCCGTGGAGGAGTTCACCTTCGCTCGCGGCTGGATGCGCTCGCAGGCGGCGCGGATCGCCGACCCGCGCTCACCTGCGTACCAGCTGGGCAAGCAGCTCAATCTGCCGCCCTCGTACCTGCTCATCCACCGGGTGACGCTCAGCACCATCGGGGTGCTGTGCCAGCTGGCGGCCACGGTGAGGCTCCGGGAAGAGCTGCTCGAATGGCTGCCGGGCTTCGCAGAGGAGGGCCTGGTCCCACTGGCCGAGGCAGAGGACGCCTCGGCCTGAGGGGCAGCCGGGGGCGGGGGCAGGGAGCGGCTCTACCGCCAGGAGGGGTCCCTCACCACCAGGAGGAGTCCAGTCTGCCCTCGATGCTGCGGATGTGGGTGCGGGCGCAGTCGTCGCAGAAGTACACGCGGCTGCCGTTCTCGACGGAGCAGGTCCAGGTGAGGGGAAGTCCGTTGGCAACGGCCCCGCAGCGGGCGCACGCGGTCGTCTCGGGAGCAGTCCCGACCCGTTCGGATTGCGTCTTCTGGTCCACTTCGCGACGATACCGCGGGGCCGGTCGAAATCGACCGGCCCCGCGGCCTGTGTGTCGTCGCCGATCTTCCGGCGCTACTGCATCACGGCCGTCGCCAGCGCCCGGCGGGCGCGCAGCGAGGCACGTTCGGCGCGGCGCTGGAGGCGCCGGGCCCTGACCATGCGGAGGGCTGTTCGTTCGTGCTCCGCCTCGTAGAGGCGTTCTTGCATATGGGCACGGGCCAGGGCTTCTGGCATGAGTTGCATTTCGAGGTTCCTGTTCTGGCGGTCAGCGGGGGCGTCGGAGGGCCGGGCGGGGCGTTCGGTGGCGGACGGGGTCATCGGGGCCTGCTTCTTGGGGTCGTGCGTGAGGGGATGGTCGATCGTTCCGACAGTTGGGCGCTTCATGCCACAACCGCGTTCTTGCGCGGACGGCCACGGGGACGCTTGCGCGGGACGACGACGCCCTGCACGAAGAGCTCGCCACCCCAGACACCCCAGGGCTCACGGCGGTCCTTGGCACCGGCGAGGCAGGCCTCGCGGACCGGGCAGGTCTGGCACAGCGACTTGGCGTACTCCACGTCGGCCGGGGACTCGGCGAAGAAGACCTCCGGGTCGTAGGTACGGCAGGGGACGGGGACGCCGAGGCGGTCGATCTCGTCGTCGAGTTCGGTGAGGGGCAGCAAGGGGGCCTCCGGGGCAGGGTCGGGCGGAGCGGCGCGGAGCGCCTCGTCACCAGAGCGGTGGTGGATGACAGGCGGGCGTGCTGGGGCGGGTACGGACGGTGCGTGCGAGGTGAGATGCACGATCGCTTCGTTCCTCATCTGCTTGTCGGGGGTGGGAAAACAGAAGGGCCGCGGATCCCGGTCTGGGATTCCGCGGCCCTGAAGGCGCCGGCCTGATCGTCGATCAGGCTGGATCACTCCAGGGTTCGAGCCCGCGGAAGGCCCACTTCAGGTGCTGCTGCTTCTGGTTTCCGGCACCATTGGTCGCCGCAATGGCATAGGCCTGGGCTTCTGCCACCACTGCCGCCGCCGGTGCCTGCGTCGGTCGCTCGCCACCGCGCTCCCGGATGGAGAGGACGGTGGTGGGCAGACCGCCGGACAGACCGGTGCCACGGAACGAGGCACCAAGGAAGCAGGCGGCGACGACCGGGCGATCGGTCATTTTCGTCATGAAGCTGATCATTGGTCTCGCCTCCTCTCGGCGTCTCGTAGGGCGGGTCTGGCAGGTGGTGCCGGGTCAGTACATCACGGATGACACCGCTCCGGGAAGGTCCTTCACGAAGCCGCGTCGTTCGCGCTCACGCAGGCTATGGGGATTTCCATGGGGCGCGCAAACTATTTTCCGACCTCTTCCGCAACAGCTTCACCACCGGCCTCGTCCCCGGGTTCGCCGCCGTCCTCACCGCCGGGCTCGCGCCCCGCGCACAGGGCGAGGACGTCGGCACCGAACTTGTCCATTTTGCGGGCTCCGACTCCGGAGATGACGGACAATTCCCCCTCGGTGGTGGGCCGCACCTCGGCGATCGCCAGCAGCGTCTTGTCGGTGAAGACGCAGTAAGCCGGCTGGCCCAGTGCCTTCGCCTGCTCCACCCGCCATTCACGCAGCCGCTCGTACAGCGCCTCGTCCAGGTCGGAGGGGCAGTCCTCGCAGCGCATCAGCTTGATCTCGCCCGCGTCGGACAGGGTGCGGCCGCACACGCGGCACTGCACCGGGCCGCGCCGCTTCCTGCCGCCCGAGCCGCGCTCCACGCCGCCCGTGGCGGCCGAACGCCCCCCCGCGGCGCCCCGGGCCGCCGAGCCCGGCCGCAGCCCGTTCAGGAAGCGCGAGGGCCGCCTGCCGCCGCGGCCACCGGGCGACCGTGACAGCGCCCACGACAGGGCGATGTGGAACCGGGCGCGGGTCACGCCGACGTAGAGCAGCCGGCGCTCCTCCTCGACCTGCTCGTCGGTCTTGGCGTAGGTGATCGGCATCGTGCCCTCGGTCAGTCCGACCAGGAACACCGCGTCCCACTCCAGGCCCTTGGCGGCGTGCAGTGAGGCGAGGGTGACGCCCTCGACCGTCGGGGCGTGCTGCGCGCCCGCCCGCTCGTCGAGCTCGGCGACGAAGTCCGCGAGCGTGGCCTGCGGCCGGGCGCGGGCGAAGTCCTCGGCCAGCCGCACCAGGGCGGCCAGCGACTCCCAGCGGTCGCGGACGGCGCCCGATCCGGCCGGGGCCTCGGGGGACCAGCCGCGGGTGCCGAGCACCGCCCGGACATGGGCGGGCAGGTCCGCGTCGTCCAGGCCCGGGTCCGAGCCGCCGCCGGCCCGGGCGGCGCCACGCAGCAGCATCCCGGCCTCGCGGACCTCGGGGCGCTCGAAGAAGCGCTCGGCGCCGCGCAGCTGGTACGGCACGCCGGCGTCGGCAAGGGCCTGCTCGTAGACCTCGGACTGGGCGTTCACCCGGTACAGCACGGCGATCTCGCTGGGCCGCACGCCCTCGTCGATCAGCTCGCGGATCCGCCGGGCGGTGCCCTCGGCCTCGGCGGGCTCGTCCGCGTACTCGGTGTAGACCGGCTCGGGTCCGGCCTCGCGCTGCGATACCAGCTCGAGTCGGTGCTGGGCTGCCTGGCCGCGCGCCTGGGACAGCAGGCCGTTGGCCAGGTGTACCACCTGGGGGGTGGAGCGGTAGTCGCGGACCAGCTTCACCACTGTGGCCTGCGAGTGCCGGCTGCGGAACCCGAGCAGGAACTCCGGGGTGGCGCCGGTGAAGGAGTAGATGGTCTGCGAGGCGTCGCCGACGACGCAGACGCTGTCCCGGCCGCCGAGCCAGAGGTCCAGCAGGCGCTGCTGCAGCGGGCTGACGTCCTGGTACTCGTCGACGACGAAGTGCTGGTACTGGGAGCGGACGGCGTCGGCGACGTCAGGCCGGTCTTCCAGGACGCCGACGGTCAGCAGCAGCACGTCCTCGAAGTCGATGGCGCCGCGGTCGCGCTTGAGCTGCTCGTACGTCGTGTAGACCCGGGCGATCTCGGCGGGGTCGCGCGGCACGTCCCGGGCGGCCTTGGCGGCGGCGGCCGGATAGTCCTCGGGCGCCGTCTGGGTGACCTTGGCCCACTCGATCTCGGCGGTGACGTCGCGCAGCTCACCCCGGTCCAGCCGGATGCGGGAGCGGGCCCCGGCCTCCGCGACGAGCTGGATCTTGCGCTCGAGCAGCCGCGGCATGTCGCCGCCGACGGCACGCGGCCAGAAGTACTGCAGCTGGCGCAGCGCCGCGGAGTGGAAGGTGCGCGCCTGCACGCCGCCCGCGCCGAGCTGCCGCAGCCGCCCGCGCATCTCCCCGGCCGCTCGGGCGGTGAAGGTGACCGCGAGCACACTGGCCGGCTGGAGTATCCCGGCG
The DNA here is from genome assembly GCF_057707665.1 of Actinacidiphila sp. bgisy167. Taxonomy (NCBI): domain Bacteria; kingdom Bacillati; phylum Actinomycetota; class Actinomycetes; order Kitasatosporales; family Streptomycetaceae; genus Actinacidiphila; species Actinacidiphila sp. bgisy167. The sequence continues at coordinate 74,346 of NZ_JBYIQP010000013.1, forward strand.
CGCACCCCGTACGCGATCCGGTGGGTGATCGCGCGCGTCTTGCCCGTGCCGGCTCCCGCCAGCACGCACACCGGGCCGTGCAGCGCGGTGGCGACCGCGCGCTGTTCCGGGTCGAGCCCGTCGAGCACGGCGTCCGCCGACTCCGGGACGGCCGGGAACTCCGGGAAGAGCGGGGTGGGGGTCGGTGCAGTCACCCTGCCATGCTGCCATCTCCCCGAGGACGGCCCCGCGAAGTTGTCCACAGCTGAGGTGTGATGGTCACACCGCGAACGATTGCAAGGAATGCCACGGCGAGGGGTTAGCGTTCACGGGATCGACGTCATCCCCAGCCTTGAAGGAGCGAACACGATGTCCGGCACTGTGACGATGTACAGCACCACGTGGTGCGGATACTGCCGCCGCCTGAAGGGGCAGATGGACCGTGAGGGCATCGCCTACACGGAGGTCAACATCGAGCACGACCCGGACTCGGCGAAGTTCGTCGAGAGCGTCAACGGCGGCAACCAGCTCGTCCCGACGCTCCTGGTGTCGCCCAAGAGCGGCGCCGAGGCAGTCGCACTCAGCAACCCCAGTCTGGCCCAGGTCAAGCAGGCCCTCGCGGGCTGAGACCGGTCCGCCCCGGCTGTGCGCACGCGCGGCCGGGGCGGACGACGCGGCGGGCGGCGCGCTCAGCGACGGGCCGGCAGCGGCATCCCGTACCAGCGCTCGATCAGCCGCGCCGCGATGGAGATCCCGTACGGCGGCAGCACCTCGCCGGTCTCCATCGCCTTGCGGTACTCCTCGCGGGAGAACCAGCGCGCCTCGTGCAGTTCCTCGCCGTCCACGGTGATCTCCGCCGACGTGGCCCGCGCCATGAAGCCCAGCATCAGGCTCGAGGGGAACGGCCAGGGCTGGCTGGAGACATAGGACACCTCGCCGACCGCCACCCCCGCCTCCTCGGCGACCTCGCGCACCACGGCCTGCTCGAGGGACTCCCCCGGCTCCACGAAGCCCGCGAGCGTCGAGAAGCGCCCCTCGGGCCAGTGCACCTGGCGGCCCAGCAGCGCCCGGTCCTCCTCGTCGGTGACCAGCATGATCACCGCGGGGTCGGTGCGCGGGTAGTGCTCCGCCCCGCAGGCCGGGCAGCGGCGGATGTGGCCCGCGGCCGCCACCACGGTGCGTTCCCCGCAGCGCGAGCAGAAGCGGTGCATGCGCTGCCAGTTCTCCAGCGCGACCGCGTGCACCATGAGGCCCGCGTGGCGGTCCGACAGCAGGACGCCGGCCTCCCGGAGCCCGGCCGGGCGGGCCGCGTCGTCCAGGCGTCCGGGCAGCGAGTCCTTCTGCAGCGCGAAATAGCGCACCCCCGCCTCGTCGATGCCGAGGAAATAGCGGTGCACCTCGCTCTCCGGCGCCTCGAAGCTCGGCATCATGACGAGCTCGGCATGGCCGTCCGGGGTGTCCTCGATCAGGACCTGGCCCCCGGAGACCACGAACACCCGCGTCGTCGGGTGGCTCCAGGCGGCCGCCAGCCACGCCTCGTCGAGCCGGTGCTCGGCGGCGCGGTCCACGCCCGACGAGCGGGCGAGGGGCGGGGGGAAGGCGGTCGCGTCGAAAGTGGTACCGATTCCGGACGTGTCGGACAAGATTGCTGTCAACTCCCCGTAGCGCGCGGATGGAGGCGGATGCTTACAGAGCCGTGAACTCGCTCCAGAGGTACGCGGACGTCTCCACGCCCTTGAGCAGAAGGTCGATCTCCACCTTCTCGTTCACCGAGTGCCAACCGTCGGACGGCACGGAAATTCCCAGGAACAGGACGGGAACATCGAGCACGTCCTGCAGGTCGGCCGCCGGGCCCGAGCCGCCCTCGCGGGTGTAGAGGACCTCCTTGCCGAAGGCCCGGCCCATCGCCCGCGTCACCGCACGCAGCGCGGGGTGGTCCAACGGCGTCAGACAGGGGCGGGTGGCTCCCCAGAAGGTGATCTCGTGCCGGACACCGGCCGGGACGCGGTCGGCGACCCAGTCGGCGACCAGCCGCCGTACCCGTTCGGTGTCCTGCCCGGCCACCAGCCGGAAGGACAGCTTCACCTGGGCCGAGGACGGCACGATCGTCTTGCCGCCCGGGCCCTGGTAGCCGCCGCCGATGCCGTTCACCTCGGCGGTCGGACGGGCCCAGACCCGCTCCAGGGTCGAGTAGCCGGCCTCGCCGCTCGTCGCGTACGACATGGCCGTGCGCAGCCAGCGCTCCTCGTCGAAGGGGAGGCGCGCGAACAGCGCGCGCTCGCGGTCGGTGAGCTCGACCACGCCGTCGTAGAAACCGGGGATCGCCACGCGGCCGTCCGCGTCGTGCAGCGCCGCGGCGAGCCGGGCCGCCTCGGTCGCCGGGTTGGGGACGGAGCCGCCGAAGGAGCCGGAGTGGATGTCCTGGTCGGGGCCGTACAGGTCGATCTGGCAGTCGACCAGGCCCCGCATGCCGGTGCACACGGTGGGGGTGTCCTCGTCCCACATGCCGGTGTCCGAGACGATCACGGTGTCGCAGGCCAGCCGCCCGGCGCGGGCGCGCACGAGGTCGGCGAAGTGCGGGGAGCCGGACTCCTCCTCGCCCTCGATCAGCAGCTTCAGGTGCACCGCCGGCGCGGTGCGGCCGGTGGCGGCCAGGTGGGCGCGGACGCCGAGTGTGTGGAAGAACACCTGCCCCTTGTCGTCGGCGGCGCCCCGCCCGTACATCCGGCCGTCATGGATCCGGGGCTCGAAGGGCTCGCCGTCCCAGCCGTCCTCGAGCGCGGCGGGCTGCACGTCGTGGTGGCCGTAGACCAGTACCGTCGGCGCGTCCGCGGTGTCGGAGGGCCACTCGGCGAAGACCGCGGGAGCGCCGGGGGTCTCCCACACCTCGGCCACCGGGAAACCGGTCTCCTTGAGCTTCGCCGCCAGCCACTCGGCGCTGCGCCGTACGTCGGCGGCGCGTTCCGGATCGGCCGAGACCGAGGGGATGCGCAGCCACTCGGCGAGGTCGCCGAGGAAGGTCTCACGATGGGCCGCGACGTACGTGCGGACGGCGCTGTCCGGGGTGGTGCTCATGGCCTCGAGCCTAGCGGCCGCCGAAGGGTCCCCCGGCGGCGGCCTCAGGAGCGGTCCTGGGCCCTGCACCCGATCCGGGTGGTGATCCGGGTGCCGGCCCTTGCTCCGGTCCCGGCTCCGGCTCCTGCCCCGGCTCCGGCTCACCGAGCAGCAGGCGCTCCAACGCGGCCCGGTCGGGCAGCGGCTCCGGCCGAACCACCTCTCCCGTCCGAACGTGCAGGAAGGCTGCCGTGACCTGCGACAGCGGCACTCCGCGCTGCTCGGCCCAGGCGAGTCGGTAGACCGCGAGCTGCAGGGGGTCGGCGGTGCCGGACCGCCCGGTCTTCCAGTCGACGATCTCGTAGCCGTCGCCCTCCCGGTACACCGCGTCGATCCGGCCCCGGATCACCCGTCCGGCCAGGGCGAGCTGGAACGGCGCCTCGACGCGGTAGGGAGTGCGCTCGGCGTACGGGGTCCTCAGGAACGCCTCCTTCAGCGCGGCGAGGTCGCGTTCGTCGGCGATCTCGTCGTCGCCCTCGATGCCGGGCAGCTCCTCGGGGGGGATCAGCGGCAGTTCCTCGAAGCGGGACTCCACCCAGGCGTGGAAGCGGGTGCCGCGCCGGGCCGCGGGCCGCGGCGGGCGGGGCATGGGCCGGGCGAGTTCACGGGCGAAGCCGTCGGGGTCGGCGGCCAACCGCAGCAGCGCGGAGGCGCTGAGCGTGGTGGGCAGCGGGACGTCGCGTACCACCGCGCGGGAGCGGAGGAGCTCCTCGGTGAGGGCGTCGAGGTCCCGGTCCCAGGACGCGACGGCGCGGGCCTCCTCGGGGAGCAGTGGCTCCTTGCCGTGCCCGTGCCGGGGCGCGGGCGGGGGCACGGCCGGCGGTGCGTCGAGGTCGTGCGGGCCGGGCTGCCCGGGGATGGCGGGCCGGTCGGCGGGCCGGTCCTCCCACTCGCCGGGGTCGCCCGCGCCGTACGGCCCCTCGTAAGGATCGCCGTACGGGTCGCCGGCGTCGTGGTCGCCGTACCCGTCGTAGGCCTCGTCGTACGGCGGCGGCTCCTCCTCGTCCTCGGGGGGCGGCGGCCAGTCCGGGTCCGGCACGGCGGCCGCCGGCGGGGCCGCCGGGGCGCTCAGCTGGGCCAGCACGCTGCGGGCTGCCTCGCGGCGCCGGGCCATGGCCGCCGGGTCCAGGGGCAGCGGCCACGGTGTCTCGCCCGTACGCGCCAGAGCCGGGTTGCCGGCATCGGGAGCGGGCTCGTCGGCCCAGTGCTCGACCTCGCCGTGGCCGGCCTCGCAGTGCGCGCGCAGCGCCTCGAGGAAGGCGGACGGGCCGAAGGGCCGCTTCTGGTTGGGTCCCCACCAGTGGCCGGAGCCGAGCAGCAGGGAGCGCGGCCGGGTGAAGGTGACGTAGCCGAGCCGGAGCTCCTCGATCCGGTTGTGCTCGGCCATGGCCGCCTTGAAGTCCGCCAGCCCCGCCCGCGACCACTCCTCCAGGTCGGGCAGGGTGGCCGCGTCACCGCGCAGCGCATGCGGCAGCACCTTGGCGTTGAAGTGCCACGACTCGCGGCCCCGCTCACTCGGAAAGCCCTTGCGCACCAGCCCGGGAACGGCGACGACGTCCCACTCCAGACCCTTGGACTTGTGCGCCGTGAGCACCTTCACCGTGTTCTCGCCGCCGGGCAGCGAGCTGTCCAGGCCCTTCTCGTACTGCGCCGCCGTGCGCAGGAACCCGAGGAAGGCCAGCAGCGTGGCCTCTCCGTCCAGGGAGGCGAAGCCGGCCGCGACGTCCAGGAAGGCGTGCAGGGTCTCCCGGCGGCGCGCGGCCAGTGCGTGCGGGGAGGCGGAGAGTTCGACCTCCAGGCCGGTGACGGCGAGCACCCGGTGCAGGACGTCCATGAGCGGGTCGGCCAGGGCGCGGCGCAGTTCGCGTATCTCGGTGGCGAGGCGCGCGAAGCGCACCCGGGCCTCGGCCGAGAAGGGCAGGCGGTCCTCGGGCTCACCGTCGACGAAGGTCTCCAGGGCGTCGGCGAGCGAGATCACCTCGGCCGGGTCCACGCCCTCCACGGCGGCGGCCAGCCGGTCCGCTGTGTCGCCCCGGCCCGGCACCAGCAGCCGCGCCCGCCGCCCGAGCAGGGCCAGGTCGCGCGGCCCGATCCGCCAGCGCGGCCCCGTGAGCAGCCGCACGAGGGCGGCGTTGGCCGTCGGGTCCTGCAGCACCTCGCAGACCGCGACCAGGTCGGCGACCTCGGGGAGGTGCAGCAGCCCGGACAGGCCGACCACCTCCACCGGCACGTCGCGCGCGACGAGCGCCGCATGGATGTCGGCGAAGTGGCCGGCGGCCCGGCACAGCACGGCGATCTCACCGGGTGCGGTGCCCGTGCGGACCAGGTGTGCGATGGAATCGGCGATCCAGGCGATCTCCTCATGCTGGGTGGGCAGCAACGCGCAGCGCACCCCGCCGTCCCGTTCGGCGCCGGGCGCGGGCCGCAGGGCCTCAACGCCCTCGTGCCGCTCGCGCAGCTCGGCGGCGAGGCCGTTGGCGAGGTCGAGCAGGCGGCCGCCGCTGCGCCGGTTCTCCGACAAAGACTGGCGCCGGGCCGGTGTCCCGTCGGCGTGCGAAAAGTGCAGCGGGAAGTCGTCGAGGTTGGCCACCGAGGCGCCGCGCCAACCGTAGATGGCCTGGCAGGGGTCGCCGACCGCGGTCACCGGATGGCCGGTGCCGTCCCCGAACAGCGCGGAGAGCAGCAGGCCCTGCGCCACGGAGGTGTCCTGGTACTCGTCGAGCAGCACCACGGCGTACTGCTCGCGCAGGATGCGGCCGACCTCGGGGCGGGTGCGGGCCAGGGTCGCGGACAGGGCGATCTGGTCGCCGAAGTCGAGCAGGTCGCGCTGCTTCTTCTCGGCGCGGTACGCCGCGGCGAGCCCGGTCAGGTCGATGCGGGCGCGGGCCGTCTCGGGGAGCCTGCGCAGATCCGCGTTGGTCAGCCGGACGCCCTCGAGGTCGGCGAGCCACTCCCGGTCGTACGCGAGCAGCCGCTCGGGCGGCACCAGATGCTCCGCCAGCTCGCCCTCCAGCGCCAGGAGGTCGCTCACAAGGCCGGGGACGCCCTTGGTGAGCGCCGGGAAGGGACCGGGCGCGGCCCGCAGGACGCGCGCCGCCAGCTGGTAGCGCGTCGCGTCGGCGAGCAGACGCGCGGTCGGCTCCAGCCCGATGCGCAGCCCGTGCTCCTTGAGCAGCTGCCCGGCGAAGGCGTGGTATGTGGAGATCCGCGGCTCGCCCGGCGCGTGGTCGGGGTCCGCCGGGTCCGGGTCGGTCACACCGGCCCGGACGAGGGCCTTGCGCACGCGCTCGGACAGCTCCCCGGCCGCCTTGTTGGTGAACGTCAGGCCCAGCACCTGCTCGGGCGCGACCTGCCCGGTGCCGACCAGCCACACCACCCGGGCCGCCATGACCGTCGTCTTCCCGGAACCGGCGCCGGCCACGATCACCTGCGGGGCGAGCGGCGCGGTGACGCACGCCAGCTGCTCCGGGGTGAAGGGGATGCCGAGCAGCTCCTTGAGCTGTTCGGGGCCGGTGATGCGGGAGGACACAAAGGGGAGGCTATCGGGCACCACCGACAGCGGGCCGAGCCGCACCCGGTCCACCGGGGTCAGGGCGTATTCCTCCCTACCGGCGTAGAACAGCAGGTTCTACGCCGGGCCCATGGAGCGCATCCCGGTACGCGAACTGAACCAGAACACCAGTGCCGTGCTCGCACGCGTCCAGCACGGTGAAACCTTGGAGGTGACCGTGAGCGGAACCCCCGTGGCCCGTCTCGTGCCCATCTCGCGCGGCCAGTCCGTGCTGGACCGCATGGTCGCCGAGGGACGCGCCACCCCGCCCGTGGCCTCGGGTCCGGTGCCGGTGCCGCCCGTTCTCGACGACCCGGGGATCGACACGGCGGCCGCACTCGTCGCCCTGCGCGACGAGGAGCGCTGGTGATCTACCTGGACTCGGCGGCGATCGTGAAGATGGTCCGCCGGGAGCAGGGCACTCGGGAGTTGGTCGCCTGGCTGAACGACCGCCCGGACGAGCCTTTGGTGTCGTCGTCGCTCGTCGAGGTGGAGGTGCCGCGCGCCTTGCGTCGATCGGCCCCGCAGGCACTCGCCGGGGTCCCCGGGGTGATCACCCGGCTCTACCGGTTCGAGATCGACGCCGCCGTCCGCGCCACGGCTTCCGCTTACGGCGATCCGCTGCTCCGCTCTCTCGGCTCGGTCCTGGCGACCGCACAGCTCCTCGCGGGCCAGGCGGGCGCGGATCCGCTCGTGTTCGTCTCCTACGACCAGCGCCTGCTGCAGGCCGCGCGGGACCTCGGGCTGAGGGCCGAGGCCCCGGGCGGCTGAGACCCCCGCCTCACTCCACCACGTGCCGCCCCTCCGGGCGGGCGCTGCAGGAGGCGCGGAAGGCGCAGTTCTCGCAGTGCCGGCCGGTGGAGGGGGTGAAGCGCTCGTCGAGGACGCGGGCGGCCGCGTCGGCGAGCAGCGCGTCGGCCCAGTCGCCGCTGAGCGCCTCCTGGCGCTGGACGGTGGGCTGGGTGTCGCCGCCGTCGCGGCGGGCGGCGCCGATGCGCAGCTGGACGAGCTCGGCGCCGCCGGGGGCGGGCCGGGTGCCGTGGAAGAGTTCGTCGACGGCGCCCTCGCGGACGGCCAGCTGGTAGACGGCGAGCTGCGCGTGGCTCTCGACCTCGGCGGCCGTGGGTTTGGCCTTCCCGGTCTTGAAGTCCACGACATAGGCGTTGCCGTCGGCGTCCGTCTCGACGCGGTCCATGCTGCCGCGGATCCGGACGGCCACCTCACCCGTCTCCAAGGTGACGTCGAAGCCGTGCTCGGAGGCGACGGCCTGGCGGCCGCGCTCCATGACGTGCCAGCGCAGGAAGCGCTCCAGGGCGGCGCGGGCGTTCTCCTTCTCCTGCTGGGACTTCCACGGCGCGTCGAAGGCCAGCGCGTTCCACACCGAGTCCAGCCGCTCCATGAGCACGTCCAGGTCGGCCGGGGTGCTGCCGGAGGCGACCTCGTCGGCGAGGACGTGCAGGACGTTGCCGAAGCCCTGCGCCGCCGTGGAGGGCGGCTCCGCCTTCACCTCGCGGCCCAGGAACCACTGCAGGGCGCAGCTGTTGGCCAGCTGGTCCAGCGCGCTGCCGGAGAGGGTGACCGGCTGCTCGCGGTCGCGCAGCGGCACCTCGGAGCGGGTCTGCTCGTACAGGCCCCACCAGCGTTCGGGGTGGGCCGCGGGCACCAGCGGCTGACCCGCGTCCTCCAGGGCCGCGAGCCGGGCCAGACGGCGGGCGGCAGCCTCGCGCAGGGCCGGGGAGGCGGTCGGGTCGACGGTCGTGGCGCGCAGCTCGGCCACGAGGGCCGCGACCGACAGCGGACGGCGCGCCCGGTGGGTGACGTCGGCCGGCTCGACGCCGAGTTCGGTGAGGAAGCGGGAGGGCTGGTCGCCGTCGTCGGCGGCGGCCTTCACGGCCGTCACGACGAGGCGCTCGCTGGCCCGGGTGGCCGCGACGTAGAACAGCCGGCGCTCCTCGGCGAGCAGCGCGCCCGGGGTGAGCGGCTCCGCGAGGCCGTCACGTCCGATGCGGTCGGCCTCCAGCAGCGAGCCCCGGCGCCGCAGGTCGGGCCAGAGCCCTTCCTGGACACCGGCGACGACCACGAGCCCCCACTCCAGGCCCTTGGAGCGGTGCGCGGTCATCAGCCGTACGGCGTCGGGGCGGACGGCGTGGCGGGTGAGCACGTCGGCGGCGATGTCCTGGGCGGTCAGCTCCTCCAGGAAGTTCAGCGCGCCGCGGCCCCCGGTGCGCTCCTCGGCCCGGGCGGCGGTGTCGAAGAGCACGCACACCGCGTCCAGGTCCCGGTCGGCGTTGCGTCCTGCCGCGCCACCGCGCGCCGCGGACCGCTCCAGCCGGCCCGGCCAGGGGGTGCCGTCCCACAGCTCCCACAGCGCCTCCTCGGCGGTGCCGCCGGCGGCGAGCAGCTCGCGCCCCCGGCGCAGCAGCCCGCCGAGCCGCTGGGCGCCCCGCGCGTAGGACGGGTCGTGCGCCACCAGCCGCTCGGGCTCCGAGAGCGCCTCGGCGATCAACTCGTCCGACGGCCGCGGTACGGGGACCCCGGCGGCCCTTTCCTCCTCACGCAGGGCGCGGCCCAGACGGCGCAGGTCGGCGGCGTCCATGCCGCCGAGCGGTGAGCCGAGCAGGGTGAGGGCGTCCTCGACCCGCAGGCCCGGCTCCCGACCCTCCCCCGGCTCCCGCGCGTCCCCCGGCTCCCGGCCCTCCCCCGGCTCCCGGGCCTCCCGCAACGCGGCCTCGGCGCAGACCCGCAGGGCGAGCAGGAGCGGGGCGACGGCGGGTTCGTCGCGCAGCGGCAGGTCGTCGCCGTCGATGTCGACGGGCACCCCCGCGGACGTCAGGGCCCGGCGCAGGACGGGCAGCGAGCGGGACCCGGCACGCACCAGGACCGCCATGTCGGACCAGGGGACACCGTCCTCCAGATGGGCCCGGCGCAGGACGTCGGCGATGCCGTCGAGTTCGGCGCCCGGCGTGGGGTAGGTGCGGACGGCGACCGATCCCCCCTCGCGGACCGGCGTGAGCTCGCGGTGGGCGCGCACGGCCGCGGCCGGGAGCCGGGTCAGCGGCATCCGCCGGGTGAGCAGCCGGGTCGCGGCCAGCAGGGCGGCGCCCGAGCGGCGGGACGTGGTGAGGACGCGGACGTCGGCGGGGCGGCCGTCGACGTGCCGGAAGACCTCGGGGAAGCCGAGGATGCCGTTCACGTCGGCGCCGCGGAAGGCGTAGATGGACTGGTCGGGGTCGCCGAAGGCCACCAGGTGGCGGCCGCCGCCGGCGAGCGCCTGGAGCAGCCGCACCTGCGCCGGGTCGGTGTCCTGGTACTCGTCGACGTAGACGGCCTCGTAGGCCGCGGCGAGGTGGCGGGCCACCTCAGGGCGCCCGGCGAGCAGCACCGCGCGGTGCACCAGCTCCGCGTAGTCGACGGCGCCCTGGAGGTCGAGGACGTCCAGGTACTCGGCGAGGAAGCCGGCCGCCGCCGACCAGTCGGGGCGGCCGGTGCGGCCGGCGAACGCGGCCAGGGCGCGCGGGCCGAGACCCAGCTCGCGGGTGCGGGCCAGCACGGCCCGCACCTCGTCGGCGAAGCCGCGGGTCGTCAGCGCCGCGCGGAGCTCGTCCGGCCAGCGCACCCGGGTCCGCCCCTGCCGTTCCAGATGCGCCTGGCCCGCCAGGAGCTCGCGCACGGTCAGGTCCTGCTCGGGGCCGGACAGCAGCCGCAGCGGGTCCGCGAACAGCTCGGGGTCCTGGTGGGCGCGGACGAGGGCGTAGGCGAAGGAGTGGAAGGTGGTGGCCTGCGGTGCGGCCGCGCCGCCCATCCGGGCCGCCATGCGGTCCCGCAGCTCCCCCGCGGCCTTGCGGCTGAAGGTGAGGACGAGGATCCGTTCGGGGTCGGTGCCGCGCCGCACGCGTTCGGCGACGGCCTCGACCAGGGTCGTCGTCTTCCCCGTGCCCGGTCCGGCCAGGACGAGGAGCGGACCGCCGAGGTGCTCAACCACGGCGCGCTGCGCGGCGTCCAGTTCAGGGGGCGTCACCGGTTTCGGAGCGGTCCGTAGCAGCCGGTAGCCGCCGGAAGGCCCGACCGTCCCCCCGGAGCGCCGTGCGGCGGCGTCCGTCGTCTGGCGTGTGGAGGAGGAGGTCACGTGGTTCGCCGGTTCCGTGTGCGTGCGGGTGCGAGTACGAATACGAGTGCGGGAGTGGGAGCCTGTGCCGCCGGTTCCCGGGAAAGGCCAGGAGCCGACGGTACGCCACTGGTCACCGGGGCCGCCGGGCGTCCCCTGCTTCCCGTACGGATGAGGGGGCGGGCGGGCGCGGGGCGCCGTACTCCGACCGGACGGAGGATGGCGTCAACCCGTCCCGGATGGCGGAAGCTGGATGGTGTGAACGTCGGGTCGTCAGCACTCCCCGCCGGGGGGCGGCACGGGATGCGTGCCGTCCCAGCGGGCCCCGCGCATGTCGAGACGGGGTATGCGGCCCTCGGCCGACCGCGGGGCCGGGCGCAGCGGGGTGCCCTCCGCGCGGTAGTGCTCCAGGGCGCGCAGCTCGTGGCCCGCCAGCAGCCCGCCGTCCGCGCGGACCACACGCCACCACGGCACGGCCCCGCCGTACAGCGCCATGACGTGGCCCACCTGCCGGGGGCCGCCCTCCCCCAGCCACTCGGCGACGTCGCCGTACGTCATGACCCGACCGGGCGGGATCCGCTCGGCGACGTCCAGCACGCGCTCCGCGTACGCGGGCAGCTCGGGGACGTCGTCCGGGTCGTACGCGGTGTCCTTGCTCATCCGTCCCATGGTGCCCCACGGCACCGACAGGGGGGTCCGGCGGAGCGCGCGGGGGCGCCCGGAGAGGGGAATTGCCCCCTCCTGCGCCCATGCGCGGGCCGCTCGTGCCACCATCATCCGGGCGGTGACTGGTGATACGAGATCAAAAAGAGACAGCCGGAGAGCACGACGTGAGCGGGAACGGAGCCGCTCACGCGGTACCTGCTGCCTCCAAGGGCCCTGGGGACGACGCCCCGGCGACCCCGGACGAGAACGCCGGGCAGGCCGTGCCCGCGTCCGGGGACGCCCCGCCCGATGAGAGCCGCGCCACATCGGCGGCGTCGGCCGCGGAGCAGGCCATGACCCCTGCGAGGCCCGCGGTCGACAGCCCGGACCGGCCCGGCGGCGCCGAGACCACCGACGGCGCCGAGGGCCTCGCCGACGGGGAGCCCCCCAAGCCCCGCGCGGAGCAGATCGGCGCGACGCAGCCCGGCACCGGGGAGCCCGACGCACCCCGGACCGTGGTGGAGCAACCCGACTCAGCGCAGCCCCCCGGCGGCGAATCCCCGCACACCGACCCGGTCGCGCGGGACGAGCCGCTGCTCCCCGCGCGCGTGCACCGGCCCGTCGACCTCATGCGCTTCCTCTTCGGGCTGCTCGGCATCGCGGTCGTGCTGATGATCGCGGGCTTCGCACACGCGACGACCTCCGGTGTGGAGCAGGACATCGCCGAGGGAGCCACTCACGCGCCCGAGCCGCTGATCACGGTCGCCGGGCTGCTGGCGACCGTGGCGGTGCTGATCGTGCCCGTGGCGTTCGCCGTGGAGCGCCTGATCAAACGGGACGGGCTGCGCATCGCGGACGGCGTGCTGGCCGCGGTCCTGGCCCACGGGGTGTCCCTCGCGACCGACCTGTGGGTGTCGGGCGCGGCGCCGGTGGCGATCCGGGACGCGCTGACCCGCGACGCGCCCGGCGGCGGGATCACCGATCCCGTCCACGGCTACCTGGCCCCGGTGATCGCCTACATGACGGCGGTCGGCATGGCCCGGCGCCCGCGTTGGCGGGTGGCGCTGTGGTTCGTGCTGGTCGTGGACTCCTTCGCGGTGCTCGTGGGCGGCTTCACCACACCGTTCTCGATCATCGTGACGGTGCTCATCGGCTGGACCGTGGCCTACGGCACCCTCTACGGGGTCGGCTCGCCGAACGTACGCCCGACCGGCCAGAACCTGCTCGCCGGCCTGCGCCGGGTGGGCTTCGCCCCGCTGACGGCCGTCCGCGCGGAGGACGAATCCCCCGACGGGCCCGACTCCGACCGGGGCCGCCGCTATCTGGTGACCCTGGAGGACGGCCCGCTGCTGGACGTCACGGTGGTGGACCGCGAGCAGCAGGCGCACGGCTTCTTCTACCGGATGTGGCGCCGCCTCCAGCTGCGCGGGATCACCCAGCGGCGCGGCCTGCAGTCGCTGCGCCAGGCGCTGGAGCAGGAGGCGCTGCTGGCCTACGCGGCCAACGCCGCGGGCGCCAGGGCGCCACGGCTGATCGCCACCTCGGAGCTCGGCCCGGACGCCGTGATGCTGGTCTACGAGCACATGGGCGGCCGCTCGCTGGACGCGCTGTCGGACGAGGAGATCACCGACGATGTGCTGCGCGGCGCCTGGGAGCAGGTGCGGGCGCTGCAGTCGCGGCGGATCGCCCACCGCAGGCTGGTCGGCGAGGCCCTGAAGATCGACCGCTCCGGCAACGTCTTCCTCACCGACCTGCGCGGCGGGGAGATCGCCGCGGGCGACATCGTGCTGCGCATGGACGTGGCGCAGCTGCTCACCACCCTGGCGCTGCGCGTCGGCCCGGAGCGGTCGGTGGCCTCGGCCGTCGCCGTGCTGGGGCCGGACGCCGTCGCCGACTCCCTGCCGCTGCTGCAGCCGATCGCGCTGAGCCGCACCACCCGGGCAGCGCTGAAGCAGCTCGCCAGGGAGCGGGCGCAGCGCGAACGCGAGGCCGTGCTGACCGCCTCCCGGGCGCGGCCGGCGGAGGGGGCGGACGGCGGAGCCGGCGACAAGGAGCCGGGCAAGGAGAGCAAGGCCGAGCGGCGGGCCGAGAAGAAGGCGATCGAGGACGCGCTGGAGGAGTCCCGCGAGGAGGATCTGCTCACCCGGATCCGTCACCAGGTGCTGCTGATCCGCCCGCAGGCGCCGGTGGAGCCGGTGCGGCTGGAACGGGTGCGGCCGCGCACGCTGATCAGCATCATCGCGGGCGCCTTCGCCGCGTACTTCCTGCTCTCCCAGATCAGCAGCATCGACCCGACGACCCTGCTCGGCGAGGCGAACTGGATCTGGGTCATCGTTGCCGCGCTGGCCTCCGCGCTCAGCTACGTCGCGGCCGCGATGGCGCTGTCCGGCTTCGTGCCGGAGAAGCTGTCCTTCGTCCGCACCACGCTGGCGCAGGTCGCCGGCTCCTTCGTGAAGCTGGTGGCGCCCGCCGCGATCGGCGGTGTGGCGCTCAACACGCGCTACCTGCAGAAGTCCGGCGTACGCCCGGGCCTGGCGGTGGCGAGCGTGGGGGCCTCGCAGCTGGTCGGCCTCGGCTCGCACATCAGCCTGCTGCTGGTGTTCGGCTACATCACCGGCACGGAGAAGACGCCCTCGCTGTCGCCGTCCCGGACGGTGATGGCGGGCCTGCTCACGGCCGGTGTGCTCTTCCTGGTCGTCACCGCCGTCCCACCGCTGCGGCGCTTCGTCTCCTCCCGGGTGCGGGCGCTGTTCGCGGGGGTGGTGCCGCGCATGCTGGACGTGCTGCAGCAGCCGATGAAGCTCGTCACCGGCATCGGCGGCACACTGCTGCTGACCTTCGCCTTCGTGCTGTGCCTGGACGCGAGCATCCGCACCTTCCACGGTGAGGTGAACTTCGCGGCGATCGCCGTGGTGTTCCTGGCGGGCAACGCCCTGGGCTCGGCGGCCCCGACACCGGGCGGTCTGGGGGCGGTCGAGGGCGCGCTGATCGCCGGTCTGACCACCATCGGGCACCTGGACTCGGCGACCGCCACCTCGGCGGTACTGCTGTTCCGGGTGCTGACCTTCTGGCTGCCCGTGCTGCCCGGCTGGCTGGCGTTCACCCAGCTCACCCGGCGGCAGGCACTGTGACGCGGGAGCCCGCGCGGGCTCCCGCCCCGGCCTCCTCGCGGCCCTCCGCGCGGCCCCGCGGACAGGGCGGGGCCGGCGGCGGGCCTGCCCGTACGCGTCCCGAGCCCCGGGCAGGCGCGGCTCAGCGCAGGATGTCCGCGAGCTCGTAGCCGACCGGCTCCTCCAACTGCGCGTAGGTGCAGTCGGCGGGGTCGCGGTCGGGGCGCCAGCGGCGGAACTGGGCGGTGTGCCGGAAGCGGTCGCCCTGCATGTGGTCGTAGGCGACCTCCACGACCCGCTCGGGCCGCAGGGGGATCCAGGAGAGGTTCTTCCCGGCGCTCCAGCGGCTCTGGGCGCCGGGCATGCGGCCCCCGGGCTCGGCCTCCGCCCAGTCCGCCCAGGGGTGGCCCTCGGCGGATTCCGTACGCAGCGGCTCCAGCTCCCCGACCAGTTCCTCGCGGCGGCGCATGGAGAAGGACGCGCACACGCCGACGTGCTGGAGGCGGCCGCGGGCGTCGTGCAGGCCGAGCAGCAGCGAGCCCACGACGGGACCGGACTTGTGCCAGCGGAAGCCGGCGAGCACGCAGTCGGCGGTGCGTTCGTGCTTCACCTTGAGCATGACGCGCTCGTCGGGGCGGTAGCCGAGGTCCGGCGGTTTGGCGACGACGCCGTCCAGTCCCGCGCCCTCGTACTGGTCGAACCACCGCCGCGCGAGCTCGACGTCGGTGGTGGCGGGCGCCACGTGCACCGGGGCCCGTGCCCGCCCCAGCGCGTCGACCAGGGCCTGGCGGCGCCATGTCTGCGGGTCCGCCATCAGGGAGCGGTCGCCGAGCGCCAGCAGGTCGAAGGCGACGAGGGAGGCGGGGGTGCGCTCGGCGAGCTGCCGCACCCGGGAGTCGGCGGGGTGGATGCGTTCCAGCAGCGCGTCGAAGTCGAGCCGGCCCTCCCGGGCGACGACGATCTCCCCGTCGACGACGGCACGCGGCGGCAGTTCGGCGCGGACCGCCTCGACGACCTCGGGGAAGTAGCGGGTGAGGGTCTTGCCGGTGCGGCTGCCGATCTCGACCTCGGCGCCGTCCCGGAAGACGATGGCGCGGAACCCGTCCCATTTGCCCTCGTACAGCATGCCGGGCGGGATCGCGGCGGCGGACTTGGCGAGCATCGGCTTCACGGGCGGCATCACCGGGAGGTCCATGCCGCGATTGTCCGCCCGGCAGGCGCGACCCGCCCGTCGGCCCTACCGTGTCGGGTTACAGCCGGGGACAGTCCGGGGACAGTTCGGGGCAGTCAGGGACGGGAGAGGCGGTGACGGCATGGCGGAGGCGGTCGAGCTGACCGTCGGCGAGCGGACGGTCCGGATCTCGAACCCGGGGAAGGTGTACTTCCCGGAACCGGGCTTCACCAAGCTGGACGTGGCCCGCTACTACCTCGCGGTCGGGGACGGCGCCCTGCGGGCGCTGCGCGACCGGCCGACGACGATGGAGCGCTACCCGGACGGGGTGGGGGGCGAGTCGTTCTTCCAGAAGCGCGCGCCGAAGAACACCCCCGACTGGATCCCCACCGGCCGTATCCGCTTCCCCTCCGGCCGCCACGCCGACGAGATCTGCCCGACCGAGGTGGCCGCGGTCGTCTGGGGCGCCAACCTCGGCTGCCTCACCTTCCACCCCTGGCCGGTCCGGCGGGCGGACCTCGACCACCCTGACGAGTTGCGCATCGACCTCGACCCGCAGCCGGGCACCGACTTCTCCGACGCGGTGCGCGTCGCCGGCGAACTGCGCGGTCTGCTGGAGGAGCTGGGCCTGCGCGGCTGGCCCAAGACCTCCGGCGGGCGGGGCCTGCACGTCTTCGTCCCCATCGAGCCGGAGTGGACGTTCACGGGAGTGCGGCGGGCCGCGATCGCCCTCGCCCGCGAGATGGAACGGCGGATGCCGCGGCAGGTCACCAGCGCGTGGTGGAAGGAGGAGCGGGGCGAGAAGATCTTCGTCGACTACAACCAGACCGCGCGCGACCGCACCATCGCCTCCGCCTACTCCGTACGGCCCAGGCCGCATGCCCCGGTCTCGGCGCCGCTGCGCTGGGAGGAGGTGCCGCAGGTGCACCCGCGGGACTTCGACCTGTCCACGATGCCTGCGCGGTACGCCGAGCTGGGGGACGTCCACGCCGGAATGGAGGAGCACGCCTGCCGGCTGGACGCCGTCCTTGAACTGGCCGAGCGCGACGAACGCGACCACGGGCTGGGCGACCTGCCGTACCCGCCGGACCACCCCAAGATGCCCGGGGAGCCGACGCGGGTGCAGCCGAGCAGGGCCAGGCGCAAGCCGGACGGCAAGACCGGCGGGACCGGCGAGCGCTGACGGGGACGCGACGGGGGCGCCGCGGCGCTCGGCGGGCGCGGCGGTGGCGCGTCCGGGGCACGCGGGCGCGGCGGTGGCGCGTCCGGAGCGCGCGGGCGCGGCAGGGCGCGCGGCCCCGCGCAGGGCGAATGGCCGCCGCACGACCCCTTCCCACCGCGAGCGCGCCGCCGCATCATCAGCCTCATGCCCGCGCCTCGACCCGTGCCCCCGGACGAGCACCCGATCCCTCGGAGCGCCCGGCCCGCACACCACCCCGTCGGGCCCGGCGGGGACGCCCACGACCGTTCCACCTTCCACTTCCTCGACCACGAGGGCCGCACCCTGCTTGTCGCGGGCCTCGGCGTGCACCACGGCCCCGGCCCCGGCAGCGCGGACGCCGACGCCTACGCCTACGCCCACGCGACCCTGACCCGCGGCACCGGCGTCCTCGCGGTGCGCGCCCGCGACACGCTCGGGGAGGACCGCACACGGCAGCAGGTCGGTCCGCTCCGCTTCGACGTCCTGGAACCGCTCCACAGGCTCCGGCTGACCTGCGACGACGAGTTCCTCTCCTACGACCTGCAGTGGGAGGCGGCCTTCCCTGCCGTCGAGGAGCCGCACCACACGCCCTTCCGCGACGGCCGGCTCTTCCCCCAGGCCAGGCGCTTCGTCCAGGCCGGCACCTGCCACGGAGTCGTCCGCACCGGCGACGGCGAGGAGATCCGTGTGGAACGCGGCCGCTGGACGGCCACCCGGGACCGCAGCCGGGACGCGCACCCGGTGCCCCGCCAGGCTCCGGGGCAGGCCGGGGAGGGGCACCGTCCGCGCGGTTTCCCCTGGCTGTGGATGGCGATCCGCTTCGACGACCGCTTCGTGGCGCTGACCGCCCAGCAGGACGCCGACGGCTACCGATCCCTGGACGAGGCCCTGCACATCACCGAGCGCGGCCCGGACCGGCGACTGGGCCGGGCCAGGGTCGACGTGGCCTACCGCGAGGGCACCCGGGCACCCGTCTCGGCCGTCGTCCACCTGGACGGCGGGAGGATCGAGGCCGAGGTGCTGCTCTCCGGCCCGCCCACCGTCGGGACCGGCCGCCCGCGGCCCGCCCGCGACGGGCGGCACACCGGGGGGCAGGGCCGCCGTGGAGGGGTCGACCGCCATGCCTATGACCTGACGGATCCGTCGGTCACAGCACCCGCCGCGTACGAAGTCACCGGCCACACCGCGCGTTTCGCCTGGGACGGCCGGGTCGGCTACGGCATCTTTGAGCACGGCGGCTTCGGCCGCCCCACTTCCAGCGGCTCCACCGGTCAGGAGGCCTTGTGACAACGGTGCGCACCCTCACCCGCGACCCCCTGCTGCTGCGCAGCCGGCTCGACGCGTGGCTGACCGAGAAGCACCCCGGGGCCCGCAGCCGGAACGTGCGCCTGCCCGCCTCGGACGCGGTGCCCGGCGAGACCGTCCTGTTCGACCTGGCCGTCCCCCATCCGGCGGGCACCGCCCGCCAGCGCATCCGTCCCTGCGTGCTGCGGCTGGCCGGCGACCCGGAGGGCTACCCCCTCTTCCCGGCGTACGACATGGCCGCGCAGTACCGCGTCATCCGGACGGTCGCGGCCCGCACCCGCGTCCCCGTGCCCGAACTGCTGTGGCTGGAGACCGACCCCGATCCGCTCGGCGCGCCGTTCTTCGTCAGGGAGCGCGTCCCCGGGCGCGTGCCGCCGGACACCATGCCCTACACCTTCGGCGGCAACTGGCTCTTCGACGCCTCCGCGGAGGACCGGGCGCGGCTGGAGCGTTCGACGCTGCGGGTCCTCGCGGACCTCCACACCCTGCCGGGCGAGGGCACCTTGCGCGCGCATGTGGACGCCCTGCGCGCCCACTACGCGTGGGTCGTCGACGGGACGGCGCGCTCCCCCCTCGTCGAGCGGGCCTTCGCCTGGGTGGAGAAGCACTGGCCCGCCGACCCCGGCGCGTCCGTGCTCAGCCTGGGCGACGCCAGGATCGGCAACATCGCCTACGACGCGGACTTCACCCCGGCCGCCGTCCTCGACTGGGGGACGGCCTCCGCCGGTCCCCGGGAACTCGACCTGGCCTGGCTGCTGCACCAGCACCGCTTCTTCCAGGACCTCACCGTCACCGCCGGATTCCCCGGCATGCCGGACTTCCTCGACCCCGGCCGCGCGGCCGCCACCTACGCGGAGCTGACCGGGCACACCCCGCGTGACCTCGACTTCCACCTCGTGTACGCCGCGCTCCGGCACGCGGTCGTGATGCTGCGGGCCGGCCACCGCCAGGTCCGTTTCGGGCAGCGCGAGATGCCGGCCGACCCCGACGCCCTGATCCCGCACCGGGACACGCTGGAGGCGATGACGGAGGGCCGCCACCGCTGACCCCGGCCCCGGCCCCGTGCCCGGGGGCGCGGCGGCACCCCGCCCGGCCCGGTCGGCGGGGTGCCGCCCGGCCGGCAGGGCGCCGGCGCTACGACCTGCGACCGGACGCCGCGCGTGCCACTCTGACGGGGGAACGGGATGACGCCGTTCACCCGTCTGCCTTGCCGTACACCGACATGTCCTGGTACGGGCTGCGACCCTCGGTCATGAGGGGGCCCCGCGCCGTCGTGAGGAGTACGCATGCACCAGAGCCTCGCCCGTACCGTCGCGGCCACCATCCTCCTGGGCGCCTCCGCGTGCGTCACCATGCCGGCCCACGCCGCACCCGCGGACCCCTCCACCCCCACGGTCTTCGCCCACCGCGGCGCCTCCACCGAGGCGCCCGAGAACACCCTGGCGGCCGTCCGCCGGGCCCACGAGCAGCACATCACGTGGGTGGAGAACGACGTCCAGCGCACCAAGGACGGGGCCCTGGTCGTGATCCACGACGCGACGCTGAACCGCACGACCGACGTCGAGCAGGTCTTCCCGGACCGGGCCCCCTGGCGCGTCGCCGACTTCACCCTTGCCGAGATCCGCCGGCTCGACGCCGGCGTCTGGTTCGCCCCCCACTTCAGCGGCGAGCGCGTCCCCACCCTCGAGGAGTACCTGCGCCTGCTCGACCAGGACCGGCAGGGCCTGCTGCTGGAACTCAAGCGGCCCGAGCTCTACCCGGGTATCGAGAAGCAGACCGTCGACGCCCTCGAGAAGGCCGGCTGGCTCGACCAGGCCCACCTCTCCGGCCGGCTGGTCATCCAGAGCTTCGACGCCGACGCCCTGCGCCGGACCCACGAGCTGCGCCCGGCCGTCGTCACCGGGTTCCTGGGAAGCCCGCCGGTCTCCTGCCTGAAGGAGTACGCGGCCTTCGCCGACCAGATCAATCCGGACGCGAAGGACGTCACCTACGCCTATGTGCAGGCCGTCCACAGCGTCAAGGGCCCCGACGGCAAGCCGCTGCGCATGAACGCCTGGACGGTCGACGACCTCGCCACCGCCGTCCGCATGGCCGCCCTCGGCGCCGACGGCATCATCACCAACCGCCCGGACGTCATCCGCAACGGCGTGCAGTGACCGGGAAGGCGCCCGGCCGACTCGCTCGGCAGTGCCGTCGGACAGAGACGACAGAAGCCCACGGCATCGCAGCTGGGAGCCGTGGGCTTCGTCAGGCCCGCTGATGAGCGGGCGCCGCGCTCAGTAGACCGGCTTGTGCGGCTCGATCGTGTTGACCCAGCCGATCACACCGCCGCCGACGTGGACCGCGTCGGCGAAGCCCGCGGACTTCAGCACCGCGAGGACCTCGGCGGAACGGACGCCGGTCTTGCAGTGCAGGACGATCTTCTTGTCCTGCGGAAGGTCCTGGAGGGCGTTGCCCATGAGGAACTCGTCCTTGGGGATCAGACGCGCGCCCGGGATGGAGACGATCTCGTACTCGTTCGGCTCGCGGACGTCGATGATGTCGATGTTCTCACCGTCGTCGATCCACTCCTTGAGCTGCTTCGGAGTGATCGTCGAACCCATCGCCGCCTCCTGCGCCTCCTCGGAGACGACGCCGCAGAAGGCCTCGTAGTCGATGAGCTCGGTGACGGTCGGGTTCTCGCCGCACACCGCGCAGTCCGGGTCCTTGCGGACCTTGACCTGGCGGTACTGCATCTCCAGGGCGTCGTAGATCATCAGCCGGCCGACCAGCGGCTCGCCGGTGCCGGTGAGGACCTTGATGGCCTCGGTGACCTGGATGGAGCCGATGGACGCGCACAGCACGCCGAGGACGCCGCCCTCGGCGCAGGAGGGGACCATGCCCGGCGGCGGGGGCTCGGGGTAGAGGCAGCGGTAGCAGGGGCCGTGCTCGGACCAGAAGACCGACGCCTGGCCGTCGAAGCGGTAGATCGAGCCCCAGACGTACGGCTTGTTCAGCAGCACGCACGCGTCGTTGACCAGGTAGCGGGTCGCGAAGTTGTCCGTGCCGTCGACGATCAGGTCGTACTGGCTGAAGATGTCCATCACGTTCTCGGCCTCGAGCCGCTCCTCGTGAAGGACCACGTCGACGTAGGGGTTGATGCCCTTGATGCTGTCCCGGGCGGACTCCGCCTTGGAGCGGCCGATGTCCGCCTGACTGTGGATGATCTGACGCTGCAGGTTGGACTCGTCGACCTCGTCGAACTCCACGATGCCGAGCGTGCCCACACCGGCGGCCGCCAGGTACATCAGGGCGGGCGACCCGAGGCCGCCGGCGCCCACGCAGAGCACCTTCGCGTTCTTCAGCCGCTTCTGCCCGTCCATCCCCACATCGGGGATGATCAGGTGGCGGGAGTACCTGCGGACCTCGTCGACGGTGAGCTCGGCGGCCGGCTCGACCAGGGGTGGCAGCGACACGGGGACTCCGTTTGTCGATCGATCACTACGGTGGTTATTCCCGTAACACTGCCACGCCCTTCTTCATTCCGAGACCGCCGTCCCGGGACTCGAGACGATCGGTGGTCACATAGTGGGCGGCGGCTGTCGGCGCAGTATGCGCGAGGCCTCGGCCCAGTAACCCGGCAGGCCGTCCCAGGCCGCGTGGTCGGTGCGGTCGGTGAAGTAGACCGTCGCCGCGCCCTGCCAGCGGGCGATCCGCATGGCGTTCTCCAGGTGCGGGGCGGGGACGCCGTGCACCAGGTGGCAGAAGCGCTCCGGCGGGTGCGCGGCCGTCCACTCCGGGGCCTCGGACCAGCGGTACTGCGTCCACGGCCCGGCGAAGGTCACCAACTGGTCGGCGACCGCGGCATAGCCCTCGTAGGGATGGCAGCCGTGGCCCAGCACGATGTGCCCGGTACTGCCGCCCGCCACGCTCAGCAGCGCGCGCAGGGTGGTGATCACCCGCCGGCAGTCGGACAACTCCGAACTCGTGGTCGGGGCGCGGTCGAGGTAGAAGCCGTCGACCCGGTACCAGTCGAGGAAGCGGTGCGCGTCGGCGACCAGCTGGCCGAAGGGGCGGGCCCCGTGCCGGGTGTCCAGATAGCCGAGCACGGGCACGGCGGCGTCGCGCAACCGGGCGCACGCCTCCGTGTAGAGCGGGTCGACCCGGGCGCCGGGGCCGCGGGCGGCGTTGAGCACCACCCAGTGCATCGGGGCCTTCGGGCGGGCCATCTCGGCCCATTCGCCGGGGGCGACCAGCGGGTGCGCGTACGCGGGGACGCCGAAGCCCAGTCCGTCGCAGCGGTCGACGGGCTTGCGCAGGCCGCTGGGGTTCACACGCGGCATGCCGCCTCCATCCAGACGTCGGCCAGGGATTCCTCGAGGGCGATGCGCGGGCGCCATCCCAGGCGGTCGCGGGCGGTGCGGATGTCGGCCTGCTGCCAGGCGCCGCAGCCGTCCGGGTAGTGGGGGTGGCCACTGCCGTTCGCCGGCGCGTGAGGGTCCTCGACCGCGTGGAGGGCGCCCGCGTAGCCCGCGGCGTGGGCCAGGGACGCCGCGACCTCGCGCAGCGGCACGGCTCGGCCCGTGCCGATGTTGACCAGGCCCTGGGCGGCGGACAGCGAGGCCGCGTGCACGGCGCGGGCCACGTCGCGTACGTCCACGAAGTCCCGCTGCACAGCGAGGCCGGTCAGCTTCAGGTCGCCGTCGCCGGTCTGCATGGCCCGGCGCATCGCCTCCGCGAGCCGCCCGATCGGCGATGCGGTGGGCGTCCCCGGCCCGACCGGGGTGAAGACCCGCAGCACGACGGCGTCGAGTCCGGAGCCGAGCACCAGTTCCGTCCCCGCGAGCTTGCTGACCCCGTACGGGCCGCCGGGCCGGGGCACCGCGTCCTCGGCCGTCGAGGAACCGGTGGGCGAGGGCCCGTACTCCGCGGCGCAGCCCACCTGGACCAGCCGGGCCGAGGTGGCGCTGCGGCGCATGGCCTCGCACACGGACGCGGTCGCGATGGTGTTGTGCCGGGTGAGTTCGCGTGCCCCGCCGCGTGTGGCGCCCGCGCAGTTGACGACGACCCCGGGGTGGACGGCGTCCATGAACCGGGCCAGTGCGCCGGGGCTGCCGGACGACAGGTCGAACCGCACGTCGGCGTCGTCGCTGCGGCCGAGCGCGGTCAGCTGCACGGCGGGGTCCGCCAGCAGCCGCTCGGCCACGTGGCGGCCGATGAATCCGTTGGCGCCCAGGAGGAGGACTCTCATCGGGAGCGCCTCCGCTGCGCGTGCCGTGGCCGGGGGTGCGGGTGGGTCATCGTGGGTAGCTCCTTGGCTTCTTCTTCCGAACTGCTGGGTGTGCCGGGCCTGATCGGCCGCCGTCCGCTCATCGCGGCGCTGCCGGGGCCGGGTGCGCGGTGGCGCGCGAGAGCGTGGCCAGGGCGTGGGCCGCCAGCGCCAGGGCGGCGGCGCCGCAGGCCGCGCCGGGGACGGCGGCCGGCGGGAGGGGGAGGCGGTCCAGCAGGGCGGCGGCGAGCGCGACGGCCTCACCGGCGCAGGCGATGCCGGTGACGATGGCGGCCGGGTCGGGTTGGCCGTGCACCGCGAGCAGCCGGGCGGTGAACAGCAGCAGGGCGAGCGCGGCCGGACCGGCCGGCGCGGCGGGCTCGAAGGGGGCCCCGGCCACGGCGCGGGCTGCGTACAGCAGCGCGAGCACACAGCCGAGGAAGAGCGCGAGCGTGCCCGCCAGCATCGGCCGCACGGCGCCGCCGAACTCCTCCAGGGACCGGCTGCGCAGCAGATGGCCCCGGGAGCGCACCGCGAAGCGGTGGGCGCACCAGGCCGCCGGTGCGAGGCCGAGCGCCAGGGCGGTCAGTTCGGCGGTGGCCTCGGAGGGCAGCACGCCCCCGGCGAATCCGTCGAGGACGCTCGGCCCGCAGAGCCCGAAGCCCACCAGCCAGCAGCTCCACACCGCGCCGCCCGGGCCCGTGCCGTAGGGCGCCCGCAGCGGTCCGCGGCGCAGGGCGGCGAGGAGGGCGAGCAGGAGCAGCGGCACGGCCACGGCGACGACGGTGACGGCGGGCAGCACGCGCAGCGCCCCGCTCGCGGCGGCGCAGACGGCGCCGGGCACGAGGGTGAGCAGCAGCGCCGGGCGGCCGGTCGGCCCGCCCGCGGCGGGCGGGGTGGCGGCGCGGGGCACCCGTGCGTACAGCTCCTCGGCGAGGGTGAAGACGTCGCGGTGCCGGAAGCCCCCCGCGACGCGGTCGGTGACGCCCTGCGCCTCCAGCCCCGCCACGATCTCCAGCGGGTCCACGGCCTCGGCGCACAACTGACGATGACGGTGCATCAGGGACCGGACGGGATCGGCGGGGCCGCGTCTGCGGGGGCCGCTCCTGCTCGTGCCGGTCTCCCCCACCCGCGCGTGGCTCATGCGCGCTCCCGCCTCTCGGCCCCGGCGTACGCGGGTTCGCGGGCGGCGGGCGCGGGTTCGCGGGCGGCGGGCGCGGGTTCGCGGGCGGCGGGCGCGGGTTCGCGGGCGGCGGGCGCGGGTTCGCGGGCGGCGGGCGCGGGTTCGCGGGCGGCGGGCGCGGGTTCGCGGGCGGCCAGCGCCCAGGAGGGCCGGGCCGTCCAGCGGCCCCGGACGCGGGATTCGGCGGGTCGCCCGAAGGGGACGGGGGTGCCGTCGGGGTCGCGCAGCGGGGCCGGGCGGCCGGGCGCGTGGGCGACCAGGTCGAGGTAGATCTCGCGGAACGCCGCCAGGTTCCGCTCGACGGTGAAGAGCTCCAGGGCGCGTTCGCGTGCGGCGGCGCCGAGCCGACGGCGGCGCTCGGTGTCGCGCAGCAGGGCGACGCAGGCCTCGGCGAGCGCCTTGGGGTTGCGGGGCGGCACGATCAGGCCGGTCCCCCCGATGACCTCCCGTACCGCCCCGACATCCGTCGAGACGGTGGCCCGGCCGCAGAACATGGCCTCGACCAGGGTGACCGGGAACCCCTCGACGACGCTGGAGAGGACGACCACGTCCCCCGCCGCGTAGGCGTCGGGCAGCGCGGCGGCGCCCGGCGCGCCCAGCTCCTCGAAGGTGACCGGGTTCTCCCCCGCCGCGTAGGCGTCGGCCGCCTCGTCCGGGAAGAGCTGCGCCGCCAGGGAGCGGCACCGCTCCAGGTACCCGGGGTCGTCCGCGCCGGCACGGACGACCCGCAACCGCGCCCCGGCCTCCTCCTTGCGCACCTCCCCGAAGGCGTGCAGCAGCCCGATCAGGTCCTTGCCGGGCTCGACCCGGCCGACCCACACCAGCGTGGGGTCCCCGCCCTCGGCCTCGGAGACGGGTTCGGGCAGACACCCCTGGTAGCCGGGGTAGACCGTACGGACGCGGTCCCGCTCGGCGCCGCAGTGCTCCTGCCAGCGGCGGGCGTGGGCGTTGCCGGGGGTGACCAGGTCGGCCCTGCGGTACGCCTCGCCCGCCAGATGGCGGTGGAAGGCGGCGAGCAGAGCGCGTACGGGGGCGGGCAGGCCCGCGGCGCGGTGCCGCAGCAGGGTCTCGCGCAGCCGCACGCCGTACTCGGTGACCAGCAGCGGCGTACCGAAGAACCGTTTGGCCAGCAGCGCGGGAAGCAGTGCGGTGCCGCCCGTCACCGCGTGGCAGAGATCGGCGGTGGCGAGGGCGTCGCCGAACTCGTCGTACCAGGGCGCGGAGAGCGGCCGCAGCACGCGCTCGACCTGGTCGGCCGCGAGCAGGAGGTCGCCCACCCCGGCTTCCGCGACGAGGGGGCGCGCGCCGGGCGCCCGGCAGACCTCCTCCAGTACCCGCACCGCGTGCTCGGAGCGGAGCAGCGACGGAAGGCCGCCGTCCTCGCGGGCGAGTACGGCGAGGCCGTGGAGCGCGGAGGCGAAACGGTCCGCCACGCCGTCGGCCCCGGCGTCCCCCGCGAGGACGGCGACGAGGTCGCGGTACCGCTCCAGCACGTGCGCCCGCCGTCGGCGCGCCCTGCCGGTCCCGGCGCCGTGCCCCGGCGCGGGCCCCCACAGCGGCAGGGTGCGCACCTGCTCGACCTGGGGCGGCAGCGCCATCATGCCCGAGGCCACGACGCGTTCGCTCCCGCCCAGCGCGTACACCGCGAACTCGTGGCCGGCAAGCCCGCGCACGAGCCGGTCGACCCAGACGCTCCCCTCACCCCGGGTGTACGGATAACCACCCTCCGCGAGTAACGCCACACGCACGTCTGCCCCCTCTCCGCACCGGTCTGTTCGGGCGGGATGACCGTATTCCGGCGAAGCGGTGGCACGGCGGACGGTCGTCCGCCGCGCCACCGGAAGGGGTGAAGAGACGTGACTTTCCCCGGCGTTGTGCGTTGCGACCGGCTACACGTTCGCCGGGTGTCCCGGGTGGACGGGGACGGTCCCGTCGCCGGGCGCGGGCACCGTCCACGCGTGCCGCGCCCACCGGCACCAGGCGCGCCCCGACCGCGTCAGGCGGTGGCCGCCAGGGCGCGGCGGGCGGCCCGGCGCACGGCGGACTCCTCGGGGTCGAGGACCGGGACCGCCGCCAGCAGCCCCTTGGTGTACTCGTGCTCCGGGGCGTCGTAGACCCGTGCGGCGGACCCGTACTCCACGACCTGGCCCGCCCGCATGACCGCGACGTTGTCGCTGACCTGGCGCACCACGGCCAGGTCGTGGGCGATGAAGACCAGGGCGAGCCCCAGCTCCCGCTGCAGTTCACCCAGCAGCTCGATGACCTGGGCCTGTGTCGTGACGTCGAGCGCGGACACGGGCTCGTCGCAGACGATCAGCCGCGGCTCGGGGGCCAGCGCCCGCGCGATGCCGACCCGCTGGCGCTGTCCGCCGCTGAACTCGTGGGGGTAGCGGTGGTACCAGGCCGGGTCGAGCCCCACCCGCTCCAGCAGCTCCCGTACGCGGGCGACGATCGCGGCGTCGTCGAGCACCCCGGCCGTCCGCAGCGGGTCCGCGATGGACTCGCCGATGCTGCGCCGCGGGTTGAGCGAGGACACCGGGTCCTGGAAGACCATCTGCAGCCCCCGCGCGCCGAAGGCCGACGCACCGGAGCCGGAGCCGGACGCGCCGGAGCCCGCGCCCAAGAGCCGCAGCTCGCCGCCCGTGGGCTCCAGCAGCCCCACGAGCATCCGCCCCAGCGTCGTCTTGCCGCTGCCGCTCTCGCCGACGACGCCGAGCGTCTCGCCCGTGCGCACGGTCAGCGAGACGCCGTCGACCGCCGCGGCCTTGGCGCCGCGCCGGCCGAACTCCCGTCGCAGGCCGACGGCTTCGAGCAGGACCTCACCCCCGGCGGCGCCCCGCGGCTTCGCCGTCTCCACGCGTGGGACCGCGGCCACCAGGTCGCGGGTGTACTGCTGCCGGGGCGCGCCCAGTACGGTGCCCACCGGCCCGCGCTCCACGGCACGGCCGTCCTTCATCACCAGGACCTCGTCGACGCTCCCGGCCACCACGCCCAGGTCGTGGGTGACCAGCAGCAGCCCCATGCCGGTCTCCTGCCGCAGATCGCCGAGCAGGTCGAGGATCTGCGCCTGCACGGTGACGTCGAGCGCCGTCGTCGGTTCGTCCGCGACGAGCAGCCGCGGCTCGCAGGCCAGCGCCATGGCGATGAGGGCGCGCTGGCGCATGCCGCCGCTGAACTCGTGCGGCCGGAAGCGGGACCGCCTCGCCGGGTCGGGGATGCCGACGCGGTCGAGCACCTCCACGGCCCGCGCGCGGGCCGCCCGCCGGGACGCCTGCGGGTGGTGCACCCGGTGCACCTCGGCGATCTGGTCGCCGATCGCGAAGTACGGGTCGAGCGAGGACAGCGGGTCCTGGAAGACCATCGCCGCGAGGCCCCCGCGCAGCCCGCGCAGGTCCTTCTCCTGCGCGGTCAGGACGTCGACACCGGCCACCCGCACCGAGCCGCCGATCCGCGCGCCGCTGCCGCGGTGCAGTCCGAGCAGGGTGAAGGCGGTGGCGCTCTTGCCGCTGCCGGACTCGCCGACGATGCCGAGGGCTCCGCCCTGCGCCAGGGAGAAGGAGAGCCCGTCCACCGCGCGGACGGTGCCCGCGCCGGTGGGGAAGTCGATCGTGAGGTCCTCGACCTCGATCAGCGGTGACGTCATGACAGCACCACCCGTCGGTCGGCCACCGCGTACAGGACGTCCGCGAGGGCGTTGGCGAGTACCACGAAGAACCCGGTGACCAGCACGAGCCCGACGACCACCGGCAGGTCCTCGGTCCTCACCGAGTCCACCAGGCTCTTGCCGAGCCCGGGGATGCCGAAGAGCGACTCGGTGAGCACCGCGCCGCCGAACATCGTCCCGAGGTCGAGCGCGGTCAGCGCGATGACCGGCGGCAGGGCGCCGCGCAGCGCGTGCCGTCCGACGACGGAGCGCTCGCGCACGCCGTAGGCGCGGAAGGTCCGCACATGGTCCTCGGAGAGCGTGTCCAGCATGGAGCTGCGGGTGAGCCGGGCGTACTTGGCGCTCTCGAGGATGGCCAGGGAGAGCCAGGGCAGCACCAGGTTCCAAGCCCACTGCTCGGGGTCCTCGGTGAGCGGGACGTAGGACGGGAAGGGCAGCCAGCCCAGCACCGAGACGAACAGCAGCATCAGCAGGATGCCGATGATGAAGACGGGCACGGCGTTGCCGGCGAGGGTGACCGCGGTCAGCAGACGCTCGGTGAGCCCGCCGTGGCGCAGCGCCGAGAGCACGCCGCTGCCGACACCGATGAGCAGCCACAGCACCATCGCGCCGAGGGAGAGCGAGGCGGTGGCCGGCAGCCGGTGGGCGAGCAGCGAGGTGACCTGCTCGCCGTTCTGGTACGAGAAGCCCAGGCACGGGGCGCCGCAGTGCTCGGTGCCGACTCCGGTGCTGATGTCGGAACCGGCGAACAGGCCGTGCAGGAAGTGCGCGAACTGCGCCCAGGCGGGGTCGTCGAGACCGAGCTGGGTGCGGACCTGGGCGACCTGGTCGGCGGAGCACTTGGGCCCGCAGGCCAGTTGCGCCGGGTCACCGGGCAGGACGTAGAAGAGCGCGTAGACCGCGATGCTCAGCACCAGCAGCACCAGCAGGGCCGCCAGCAGCCGGCGGAGCGCGAACCGGGCGAGGAGCGTCATGACCGCGCCTCCTTGCGCCTGCGCGTCACGGCCCGCAGCCGGCTGCCCGCCCGCGGGTCGAGTGCGGTGCGCACCCCGTCGCCGAGCACGGTGAAGGCGAGGACGGTGACGAAGATCAGGCCGGCGGGCAGCAGCACGTACGTCGGATCGGCCTGGTACCAGGTGGTCGCGGAGGAGAGCATCTGCCCCCACGAGGGCGTGGGCGGCTTGACGCCGATGCCGAGGAAGGACAGTCCGGCCTCGGAGGCGATGTTGGACGGCACCAGCAGCGCGCTGTACGTCACCACGGGCGCGGCAAGCGACGGCAGCAGTTCGCGGCGGGCGATCCGCCAGGTTCCGGCGCCGCCGAGCCGGGCGGCGGCCACATAGTCCAAAGACTTCAGGCTCAGCGTCTGGGCCCGGACGATGCGGGAGGTGCCGCCCCAGCCGAGCAGGCCGAGGACGAGCACGAGCAGCACCGGACGCGGGAAGCCGGCGGGGACGATCGCCAGCAGGGCGATGGAGAAGACCAGGGTGGGCAGCGCCAGCATCACGTCGGTGGTCCGGCTGAGCAGGTTGTCCAGGAAGCGGTTGCCGAGTCCGGCGGCGAGGCCGACCGCGACGCCGATGGCGACCTGCACGACGGTGGCGGCCACGCCGATGCCGAGGGAGACGCGCGCGCCGTACGCGAGCCGCGCGAACAGGTCGCGCCCGGTGCCGGGTTCGACACCGAGCCAGTGGTCGGCGCTCACACCGCCGAAGGAGCCGATCGGGACGCCGCCGAGGGCGGAGTCGACGGCCGTGGCGTGGTACGAGTTCGGGTCCTGGCCCTCCAGCGCCGCCAGCAGCGGGGCGGCGAGGGCGACCAGGACGAGCAGGGCGATCACGGCGACACCGGCGAGTGCGGCGCGCTGGGCGCGCAGCCGCCGCCAGAGCTGCCGGGCGCGGCGAGCACATCAGTGGTGGTCACTTGACCGCGACCTGCGCGACGTCGAGGACACCGGTCCAGTCGCTGATGACGACGTTCTTGACGTCCTTGCCGTACAGGCGCTTGTAGACGGGGTACGCCAGCGGCACGGTCAGCGCCTGCTCACCGATCTTCTTGTCCAGGGCGCCCCAGCGCGCGGCGGCCGCCTGGAGGTCGGTGATCTTGTTGATCTCGTCGATCTCCTTGTTCACGGCCGGGTCGTCGAGCTGGGCGCTGTTGAAGTTGTAGCCGTCCTTGACGATCTGCCGGCCGTCGAAGATCGGGGCCAGGAAGGGCCCGCCGGACGGCCAGTCGGCGCCCCAGCCGGAGAGGAAGAAGCCCGGCTCGGTCTTGACGCTGTGGATCTTCTCGCTGTAGGCGCTGGACTCCAGGCCCTGCAGCCGGACGGTGATGCCGGCCTTCTTCAGGGCGTCCTGCAGGGCGGTGGCGACCTCGGGGCCCTGCTCGTCGCCGGTGGCGGTGTCGTGGGTCAGCGTGACGGTCAGGCCGTTCGGGTAGCCGGCCTCCTTCAGCAGTTCTTTGGCCTTGGCGGCGTCGCCGCTCTTGCCGGCCGGGAACGCGTCGTACGGTGCGTAGCCGAAGGCCTTCTGCGCGGGCAGGAAGGTGGTGGCCGGCTCGGCGAGCGAGGAGCCGCCGAGAGCGTTGACGACGGTGCTGCGGTCGACCGCGTAGGAGATGGCCTGGCGCACCTTGGGATTGTCGAAGGGCTTCACCTTCGGGTTGAAGGCGATGTAGTCGGTGTAGCCGAAGTGGCCGGTGCCGACCCGGCCCGCGAGCTCCTTGTCACCGGTGATCTTGGCGAGTTCGGCGGCGGTGAGGTTGGTGTCGGTGGTGACGGCCGCCGCGTCCTTGCCGGAGCCGGAGGACAGC
This sequence comes from Actinacidiphila sp. bgisy167, assembly GCF_057707665.1. Classification (NCBI taxonomy): domain Bacteria; kingdom Bacillati; phylum Actinomycetota; class Actinomycetes; order Kitasatosporales; family Streptomycetaceae; genus Actinacidiphila; species Actinacidiphila sp. bgisy167. Next base: position 105,432 of record NZ_JBYIQP010000013.1, read on the forward strand.
CGCTGGTTGATCACGGCGGCGTCGAGGCCGGAGCTCACGTCGATGCGGTCCGGGTAGGCCGCGCGCTCCCCGTCGGTCTGCGGGTCCCAGTGGGTGTTGCGCTCCAGGACGAGGCGCTCACCGTCGTTCTCGTTGCTGACGACCTTGTAGGGGCCGGAGGAGAAGGGGTGGTTCTCGTACTTGGTGCCGGTGTCCTTGGCCTTGGGCACGGGGGCGAAGGAGGTCTGGGTGGCCAGGAACGGGAAGTCGCCCTCCGGCTTGTTCAGGTGGAAGACGATGGTCTTCGCGTCCGGGGTCTCGATCGAGGACAGGCCGTTCTTGTCCTTGTACGGGCCCCGGTAGTCCTTGCCGCCGATCAGCCAGTCGCGCAGGTAGGGGGCGCCGCCGGACAGTTCGGCGGCGAAGGAGCGCTCGATGCCGTACTTGATGTCGGCGGTGGTGATCGGGCTGCCGTCCTCGTACTTCAGGCCGTCCTTGAGGTGGTACGTCCACACCGTGGCGTCCTTGTTGGGCGTGCCGGTGTCGGTGGCGAGGTCGGGGACGACCTTCGTACCGGGCGCGCCGTTCTCGCGGTTGCGGGTGGTCAGCGTACGGAAGACCAGTCCGGGGATGTTGCCGCCGCCGGAGGTGTAGAGCCGGGCGGGGTCGAAGTCCTCCTGCGGGGACTGGTTGAGGACGTAGAGCGTGCCGCCCTTGGCGGGCTTGCCGTCGGCCGCCTTGGCCCCGTTGTCCTCCGGGCCGCATGCGGCGGCGCCACCGGTGATGGCCAGGACGACGGCCGCCGCTGCGAGACGGCGGGGTGTGACGGACGGGTGAGGCATCGAGAATCCCTTTCGCGGCTGCGAGATGGCGTGGGCAGGGCTGTGGAAGGCCCGCAGGCAGCGGCGACGGCCCCAAGGGGAGGCCGGGGAGTTCGAGTGTGCGTCGAGCGCTGTGCCCACGGGCGGAAGGACCGGGGCGGAAGGAGGGAACGTTCCCTGTTAAGCGCCCGGCACCGTGGAGCACCGACACAGGATGTCGGCCACGCAGTGCCCGGCCACGCCGATGAGCGCCAGCTCGATGCTGGCGTCGGCGTCTGAGGCAGGGCAGTGCGGCATGTCGAAAACATTGAACGATTAATCGCCCGATGTCAAAAAGCTAGCCCCGGGGGTAGGGCCAGGCGTTGGGCTTGCAGGTCAGGCCCCCGTAGGAGAGGAACTTGGTCTGCTGCATCATGACCGGGGCGAGGGCTCCCTGCTTGGGGCAGAGCACATGGTTGAAACCGAGCCGGTGCCCGACCTCGTGGTTGATCAGCATCTCGCGGTAGGTGAGCATCCGGTCCGGGCCGTAGGTCTTGGCGCCCTGGGCCCAGCGGTACGCGTTGATCATCGTCCGCGGGGTCGACGCCGCGTCACATGACACATTGTCAATCGTCGTGTCCAGACCGGACTTGGCGCACCAGGCGGCCGTCGTTCCCGGACTCGCCAGAGTGATCACGATGTCCGCGGGACCCGTTGAGACCCGCTCGAAGGAACGGGTTCCCGCGTGCGCCCAACTGCGCTTGTCGTTCAGTGTCTTGTAGACCGCGTCCGCGAAGACCCGGGCGTCCAGCGGCAGCCCCTTCTCGACGTCCACCCGCACCCGCAGCAGTCTGCCCTTGCCGGGCGCCTTCTCGTGGCCGCCCACGGTCTGGAACGTCCCGGACAGCCGCAGGTGCGGGTCGAGCGGGTAGGTCTGAGCCATGGCCTGGCCGTAGGTGAGCGGGGTGGCGACCGCGGAGGGTGAGGCCGAGGGGGTCGCTCGGCCCTCGGAGCGGGACGCGGAGCCGTCCGCGCTCCGGCTGCCTGCCGGTGACGCGGCGGCGGACGGGTGACGCTTCTCACCCCCGCCGGCCATCTGGCCCGCCACCACCACGGCCAGCACGGTCACGACCGCCGCGGCGGCGGCGCCGCTGAGAGCGCGGGATGCGGCGGCCTTCTTGCGCCGTTCGGGTTGCCCCCCGGCCTGCGCGGCCGGCGGGGCGTCCTCGGCGGGCGCCCCGAGTTCGGTGGCGGCCGGACCGGAAGGGGAGGCCGGACCGGACGGGGGAGGGGAGGCCGGGTCGGCGGGTGCGGCGGGTGCGGCGGGTGCGGCGGGTGCGGCGGGTGCGGCGGGTGCGGCGGGTGCGGCGGGTGCCGGAACGTCGAAGGCCTCGACGAAGTCCTTCCGCGGCCCCGGGGTGCTGCGGGCTCCCGCGCCGGCGCCGGGCGCCCGGCGCTGCCGCGGGAAGCCGGATATCCGGGACCCGGCCGAGGAGCCCTCGCCCCGGGGGGACTCGGTACCGGGCAGGTCCGCCAGATCGGCGGGCCGCGCCCCGCGCGGCATGCGCGGGGCGGCCCAGGAACCGGCCCGGCCCCAGGCCGCGTGCTCCCGGTGTTCGGGATGGGGGTGGCCCTCGACGTCCTCGTGACCGTCCCCGGAGCCGCCGGACCGGAAGCCGTCCCGGCCGCCTGGCGCCGGCCCGCCGGGCGCCTGGCCCGGCCCGCCCGTCCGCGGCGGGGGCGTGGGGGGGGGGGGGGGGGGGGGGGGGGGGGGGGGGGGGGGGGGGGGGGGGGGGGGGGGGG
>NZ_JBYIQP010000130.1:0-10955 GCF_057707665.1 Actinacidiphila sp. bgisy167
AAAGAACGGCTCTGTCTCACATTCGGTGGTGACGCTGAGTGAGACCGGTGCGCGGAGTAATAACTGCTGGTCGGCCTCACACTGCGCTGACAGGGCCTCTCGGGGTTTCCGAGGCATAGCCCGCGAAGGCCCGAGAGGGCTTCCTCGACCTGCGGCAGAGCACTTCGGAGGCGACTTCCAGCGGTATCACACTCAGTTACCACCGCATGTGAGACAGGGCCCTTTGTACAGTCCCTCGGAGACAGCCGGGGTCTTGTCGGCGCGTTGTTCGGGTCCGCGGTTGAGCTGGGACAGCGCCACGATCGGAATCTCGAGCTCTTCAGCCAGGAGCTTGAGGTTGCGGGAGATCTCGGAGACTTCCTGCTGGCGGCTCTCGGGCCGGCGGGCGGCGCCGGACTGCACCAACTGCAGGTAGTCGACCACGGCGAGCTTCAGGTTGCCCTTTTCGCACAGCTTGCAGGCCTTGGCGGTGATGGTCAGCAGGTTCAGGCCTGCCGAGTCGTCAATCCACAGCGGGGCGTCGACCAGGTCGGCGCTGCACAGGTTGACCTTCTGGCGCAGTTCGTCGGGGAGGGTGGCGTTGCGGATGTGGTGCAGCGGCACCTTGGCCTGCGCGACGCGGACAGCAGCCGCTGGGTGCCCTCCAGGCGGCCCATCTCCAGGCTGAAGAACACCGACGGCTGCCGGACGCGCAGCGAGCAGGCGCGAACAAAGTCCATGGCCAGGGTCGACTTGCCCATGGCTGCGGTGCGGGGGCCGGCCGCGTTGGCCGGGTCTGTCCAGCCAACAGACCTGTCTCGTGGTGGTGACGGAGAGTTGCGAGGCCGCACCACGGGCTCCTGCACGACGTGCACCGGCATCGCCTCCAGGGCCGCTGACCCGCGGCCCCCGGGCGCGGGTCAGCGCTGTCACCAGCGCATGTCGAGTGTGTCGAGTTCCGCGCGTCGTTCCGGGTGAGTTTGTCGCCCCGGACGTGTCCCTCCCAGTCGCGCCCTCCGGCCCGGCTCAGAAGGAGTCGACGTCGACGACGGCCGCCGCGAAGGCCTCCGGCGCCTCCTGGGGCACATTGTGGCCGATGCCCTTCAGGGTTCGGTGGGCGTACCTGCCCGAGAACTTGGCGCGGTAGGCGGCGCCGTCCCCGGCCGGGGTGAACGGATCGACCTCGCCGTCGAGGGTGATGGTGGGCACGCCGATCGTCGGGCCCGCGGCGAGCCGCCGCTCCAGGCGGTCGTAGCGCGGATCGCCCTTGGCCAGGCCGAGCCGCCAGCGGTAGTTGTGCAGGACGATGGCGACGTAGTCGGGGTTCTCGAAGGACGCCGCGGTGCGGCCGAACGTGGCGTCGTCGAACTCCCACGTGGGGGAGTTGAACTCCCAGACCAGACGGGCGAGGTCGTGCCGGTTCTCCTCCAGACCGAGCCGGCCGCGCTCGGTGGCGAAGTAGTACTGGTACCACCAGGCGAACTCCGCCTTCGGCGGCAGCGGCTGCTTGTTCGCCTCGCGGTTGGTGATCAGGTAACCCGTGACGGAGACCAGGGCCTTGCAGCGCTCCGGCCAGACCGCGGCGATGATGTCGGCGGTCCGCGACCCCCAGTCGTAGCCGGCGAGGACGGCCTTCTCGATCCGCAGGGCGTTCATGAGGGCGATGACGTCGAGCGCGACCACCGACTGCTGGGCGTTGCGGAACGCCCGGGGCGACAGGAAGCGCGTCGTGCCGTGGCCACGCAGGTGCGGGACGATGACGCGGTAACCCTCGGCCGCCAGGAGGGGCGCGACGTCGACGTAGCTGTGGATGTCGTACGGCCAACCGTGCAGGAGTATCACCACGGGGCCGTCGGCGGGGCCGGACTCGGCGTAGCCGATGTTCAGGACTCCGGCGTCGATCTGCTTGAGGGCGCCGAGCGAGGTGTGCCTCCCCCGCGCGGGAGGCGGTCCGCCGGTGCCCGGCCCGGGCCGGTGTGCTGCCGCCGCCGTGGCGGGCTGTGACGCGAGGCCCGACAGCCCCGCGAGCGACGCCGCGGCCGCGCCCGCGCCGAAAACCTTGCCGAAGCTCCGCCTGTCGATCATTCCCAACCTTTCTTCACGTTTCTGGGGTTCTCCCGTCGGCAACCCTCGCACGCACCTGCGTCACCGGTCAAGGAGGTGATGATTTTCAGGCGTCGGTCGTGGACCCGGCCCCGCTCGGGAAGAGGGGCGGCCGGCCGGTGCAGGACGGGAATGGGAGGATGATCTCCGGTCGTCGCCCCGCGCGGCCGCCGCTCCCGGCCGGCCCCCCTCGGGCACCGTGCGGCAACGTCGCCGCCGGACGGCCCACCATGCGCCTGCCGCGTCCGCATCGCGGTGGCCGTGTCCTCGTCGCTACCGCTGGAGTTCCGCCATGTCCCACCGCACCGGCCTGATCCTCGACTTCGGCGGTGTCCTCACCACGCCCCTGCTGCCCGCCGTGCTCGCCTTCGAGCGGCGCGAGGGTCTGGCCGAGGGCGCCTGCATCAACGCGCTCTACCTCGACGAGGAGGGCACCCGGCGCACTCACGACCTCGAACGCGGCGCGATCACCCAGGAGGAGTGGAACGCCGCGGCGGCCCGCAGCCTCAAAGTGGCGCCCGACAACCTGATGGGCCGGATCTTCGCCGACCTGCGGCCCGAGAGGGCTCTGATCGACGCCGCGGCCGCCGCCCGGCGTGCCGGAGTGCGCGTGGGGATCCTGTCCAACTCCGTCGGCTTCGCGCCGTGGGACCTCTACGAGGGCTACGACCTGGAGGATTCGTACGACGCGGTGGTCATCTCCGAGCAACACGGGATGCGCAAGCCCGAGCCCGCCATCTTCGAACTGGCCCTGGAGAAGCTCGGTCTGCCCGCCGAGGCCTGCGTCTTCGTGGACGACACCGAGCAGTACCTCGCGCCCGCAGCGGAGTTGGGGCTCGCCGGCGTCCACGCCAAGGAACCCGCGCAGACGGTCGCGCAGTTGGAGGTCCTGCTCGGCGTCGCCCTGACCTGAGATCCAAGGCGCGGGCCGCCGACTGCCGGGGCAACACCGCCACCGAGAGCACGGACGGGCGCTCGACTGGTCCGCCCAGCCGGGCGCCCCTGCCCGTGGTGCGGGCGGTCAGGTCCTCAGGGCCCGGCTGTGCAGCGCGGTGACGGCCTTGCGGGCGGAGAGGATGGCGCCGTGTTGCCAGGCGTCCATGTAGGACAGCCAGTCGCCGGCGTACAGGACGCGTCCGGTGGGTTCGTTGAGGGGTCTGTAGACGGCGGCGTCGGGGCCGCCGGGGATGCTGTGCCAGGCGCCTTCGAGGTGGCGGACCCGCTTCCAGGCGATGGAGAAGGAGTTCGCCAGCTCGCTGCGGTACTTCTCGCCGTGGATCTTCACGCCCTGCATGACGGCGCGGGCCTCGCGCTCGGCCGGGGTCAGGGCGGCGTAGGCGTCGGCGTTGGTCCCCGTGTTGTAGTAGCCGACGATGACGCCTCGCTCGCCGTGGTGACCGTAGGACGGGTACCAGATGTGGGACAGGTCCAGATCGGTCTCGGTGATGCCGCCGTAGATGCGGTGGTCGGTCTCCCACCAGCGGCTGCGGTACTCCAGGCCGATCTTGCCGGCCGACGAGGGGCGGATGGTGGTGAGCGCGGTCTGCACGTCGGCTCCGAGGTTGTGCGGCAGCTTGGCGAGCAGATGGGGCGGCATGGCCGCGACGCAGTAGTCCGCCTCGATCCGGCGCTGCCGTCCGGTGGGGTCGGTGTAGCCGACGGTGACGCCGCCCGCCGACTGCACCAGCGAGGTGGCCTGACAGCCGTAGCGGATCCGGTGGTCGCCGATGGCGCGCGCGAAGGCCTTCGGTATCCGGTCCATTCCGCCGACGGGCTGGAACATCAGCATCGCCTGGTCGAACTCGAACTCGAAGGCGAAGTGCCGACCGACGCCCGAGGCGAAGACCTCCGAGGCGGTGGGCAGATCACCGAGCAGGGTCCCGGGGGTGCCGGCGGCGCCGGGCCAGGTGGCGTAGCCGCGGTTGGCACCGCCGGTGTACGCCCATCCGTCGGCCCGTCCGCCGATCTCACCGAAGTCCTCCAGGAACGACAGCAGGCGCTCCTTGTCCTCGGCGGTCAGTTCCTGGTCCAGTGCGCCCTGGTCGGTGGCCTTGGCGAGCAGTTCGCCGACGTACCCGTAGGTGTCGGCCTTGGCGGTGCGGTACCGCACCGGCTGCCCGGGTCGCATGCCCGCCGACTCGTGGTAGATGTACGCGTCGGCGTTGGCGTTGGTGAAGACCTCGATGGGGACGCCGAGTTCGCGGCAGTAGTCGAGGGTGACCATCCACTGGGCCAGCCGGGCCGGGCCGGCGTTGAGGTACTGGCCCTGGGAGAAGCGGGCGGTCTGGGTGCATCCGTCGAGGTCGGTGTGGGTGTCCCCGCCGCGCACGGTGTAGTTGCGGCCGCCGGGCCGGTCGCGCGGCTCGAGGATCGTACAGTCGTAGCCGGCCTTGCCCAGTTCGTACGCGGTCGTCAGGCCGGCCAGGCCCGCGCCCAGGACGAGGACCTTGCCTGCTCTGCGTCCGGTGAGGTGGAAGTCGGCCGCGCTCGGCGCGCGGAAGTCGCTGCCGCGGCCTGCCGCCTCGGCGGTCGGCGCGAGCCCCAGCGCGCCCATGGTGGCGAACATCGCTCCGGCACCGCCGGTGATGCCGACGGCGCGCAGAAATCTCCTGCGGTCGAGTCCTGTTGGCTGCTCCTGAGTCATGAGTCGCCCTCTCTCGATCTTCCGGTGTGCACGCCGATCCTCAGGGCGACGTGTTACGGATGGTGTGGCCGAGACATGACAGGGCGATTTCGGCCGGCGCGGGCGTGTGAACGGGCGTCGACAACACCGCGAGCGCGGGAGGCGCCACGCCCGGCGGACCCGAGCCGATGAACGTCGGTGAACGACCAGATGACGGTGCGTTGGGGGGCGAAGAACAGGCGAACCGGGCCGATTCACCGCGACCCCCGGCGGTCGCGCTCGTCAGCGGCGCCGTGCGGTTCGGCGCGCATCCGTCGTGATCGAAGGAGATTCCCGTGGCACGTGCGTCGTGGCCCGCGGCACCTGCGACGCCGGCACCACCAGCGTCGGCACGGTCGAGTGAGGCAGCGCCGCCTCCGCCGGCCGCCGGAGCGTCGCTGCGCCTGGACATCAAGGGCCCGCGCGCTCGCCGTCTCTCTGGTGCCGTCGCACGGCCGGAGTCCGGCATCTGGCGGGAGGTTGCATCGGGGTCGACGTCTTCCCGAACACCGCGGGCCCGGCCCCGCAGCATCCCGACATCGGCCAGGCAGTCCCCGCCCAGCGCTGGCCAGCAACCGTGCGGGTCGATCTACGCTATCGCCGGCGCTCTCCTCCGGGAGAGCGCCGGTCCGTCTGCGGCCCGTAGCTGCGCTACGGACACGCCGTACGGCCGGCATCGGGCTGCAGAGCGGCGGCTTCGATCAGGGCAGGCCCGGTCGGGCTGGGCTTCGGCAGGCCCGTCTTCTGCGGCAGTCGAAGCGCAGTCTCGGGGAGGTGTGGCCGAAGCCGAGCGCACAAACGCAGCCGCCCGAGCCGAACCGAATGACCGTGGCACAGCAGTACGGTGTCGGTCTGTACCGGGTGCGTGACAGGAGGGGTACGGCTGCGCCACGTGATGGCCAACCGGTGGTCGAGGCATGCCGGTTACCGCTTAGCATCACGGCGGACGCATGGTAATCGGTGATTCCAGGGGGCTGCGGTCGTGAACAGGGAAGCGGTGCGCCTCGGCTGCGCTGTCGCGGTGAGCGGCTTGGTGCTCGCCGGCTGTACCTCCGGTGGGCGCGGGCCGTCAGAACCGACGCCTGCGAAGAAGGCCGCCGCCACGGCGACCGCCGGCCCGTCGGCGACCGCTGCCGTGGACACCGACCCCGCCGCACTGCCGAGGACCACCGCTCAGGCCACCGCGCTGATCCGGCGCGTCATCCCGGACGCCGCGGCCTTCGGCCCCGGCACCGTCCGCCGGACCCCCTACGAGAGCGACCCGCGGCGCTGGCCGGTTCTCGGCGACGACTGTGTCTGGCGGCAACAGGCGCTCCCGAAGGACGTCCTGGCCACCATGACCCGCTCCTATGAGATTCCGGCGAGTGATGCCAGGGGTCCGCTCCGGCTGAGTGCCGTCGTCACGGTGCACCGCGATCCCGCGCAGGCCGACTGGGAGAACGCCGAGGTCCTCGAGGAGATGATGCGCTGCCCCACACAGCGGCTGCGGTCGGACGAGGTGATCACGTCCCTGAACGACGTTCCGAACTCCTTCGGTGATTCGGGCAACGCGTACGCCGACGACACTCTCACCGAGCTCGGTAGCTACACAGGCGCCGACGTCGGCGGCCCCCACCCGTACATCTGGGAGCAGGCCCGCATCGGCCAGTTCACCCTCGCGGTCTCCGCCAAGGGTTCCACAGGTTGGTCCCGGGCAGACCTGTTCGACCGGCTGCGGGATCCGCAGGTCGGCATGCGCGCCCGTCTCAGAGCCGCGATCGAACGCAACGCGTCGGAGCCCAGCAGCACGAACGGCGACCGTTGATGACCGAGAAGCTCACCCCGTCCGACCCGGCCCGCATAGGCGGTCACCGTCTGCTCGCCCGGCTCGGCGCCGGTGGTATGGGCGTGGTCTATCTCGGGCGTGCCGAGTCGGGGGAGCTGGCCGCCGTCAAGGTGATCCTGCCCGAGTACGCCGACCAGGCCGAGTTCCGCGCGCGCTTTCGCCGCGAGGTCGCCGCGGCCCGGCGTGTGGACAGCCCCTGGGCTGTGCCGGTCACCGGCGCCGACCCGGACGCGGCCGCGCCCTGGCTCGCCACCGCGTTCGTGCCCGGCCCCTCGCTCGCCGAGGCTGTCGCCGCCTGCGGTCCGCTGCCGTCGCGCGCTGTGCGCGTGCTCGGCCGGATGCTGGCACGTGCCCTGACCGCCGTACACGACGTGGGACTCGTCCACCGCGACGTCAAGCCCGGCAATGTGCTGCTCGCCGTCGACGGTCCCCGCCTCATCGACTTCGGCATCGCTCGTGCCACCGAGGAGACGGCACTCACCTCGGCCGGCATGATCGTCGGTACACCCGGCTTCCTCGCCCCCGAACAGGCCCGGGCGCAGCCCGCCTCGCCTGCCAGTGACGTCTTCTCCCTCGGCTGTCTCCTGTCCTACGCCGCCACCGGTCGCCTGCCCTTCGGTACCGGTGCCGTGGACGCCCTCCTGTACCGCACCGTGCATGACGAGCCGGACCTCGACGGTGTCCCCGACGACACGCGCACGCTGCTGCAGCGCTGCCTCGCCAAGGATCCGGCCGCCCGGCCCACCGCCCGGCAGGTGGACGAGGCGCTGGTCGACGACACGCGCCACGGCACCGTCGACTGGCTGCCCGACACCGTTGTGCGGCTCATCGCGGACCGCTCCTCGGCGATGCTCGCCCTGCCGGACATCGAGGCGACGGCCCTCGGTGGGAGGGCGGGTGGGCATCCGACGGAAGTCCCCACGGACGCGTCCCCTCCCACCAGCCGCCGCCGTTTCCTCCTGCTCGGCGGCGGCGCGGCCCTGTTCGCGGCCGGTGGCGGTGCCGCACTGCGGGCCGCCCGGCGTGACGACGACACCGTCCCGACCGCCTCGTCAGGTGCTCGCCGCTGGGTCCTCGGTGTCCAGGCCGACCTGACGGGCCCGCAGAAGGCCATCGGACAGGCCCAGGAACGCGGCGTCCGGCTGGCTGTCGAGCAGTTCAACTCCTCCAAGGGCAAGCCCTTCACGCTCGCCCTCAAGACGGTCGACGACCGGGGCGACGCGAGTCGTGCCGCCCAGGTGGCCCGCGCCCTCGCCGCCGACCGCGACCTGCTCGCCGTCATAGGCTCGACCGGTGACGAGACCACCGGGGCGAGCCTCGGCAGCTACGACGCACATCTCGTCCCCCAGATCACGGTGTCGTCCGCGCAGTCCGAGTACGGCACGGCGGAGCCCGGTCGCTTCCTCCAGGCCGTCCCCGGCTACACGAGCCTGCCCGGCACGGCGGCCTACTCCCTGCACACCCAGGGCGCCCGGCGCGTGAGTGTGCTGATCGACCGTGACGGCGGCATCCCGGCCTGGCAGCTCGGCCGGACGATGTTCCAGTACCTCGGCGCCTTCAGGATCGCCGGTGAGCCCCGGGTCGTACCGCGGCTGGCTGAGACCCTCGCCCCGGTGGTCGCCGAGATGGTCGCGCACCGGATGGACGGCTTCGTCTACACGGGCACTCCAGCAGGCGGCGCGGCCGTCGCACGCGCCCTCGCGCAGACGGGCTTCGACGGCCTGCGTGTGATCGGCTACCCGGCCGCCGGACCGGAGTTCCTGACCGCCGCGGGCAGTGCCGCCGACGGCTGGCAGGTCTTCGCCCCGTACATCGACCCTTCGGCCGCCCCCGTCCGTGTCTTCGCCACCGCCTACCGCAAGCGCTACGGCGCCGCGCCCCCCTACTGGGCGGCCGAGGCGTACGACGTGGCCCGCATGGTCATCACCCGCCTCACCGAGGCAGGCGGCCGGCCCACCGGGAGCAGGCTGTACGACCTGCTGCGGAACGGCGCGTACAAGGGCCTCGTCCGGACGTACGCGTTCGACAAGGACTACCGGTGGTGGCTCAAGAGCTCTGACGCCTTCCGCTACGAGGTGAAGGACGGCCGGTACTCCTACGCGGGCAAGGTCGGCCTGTGACGCAGCGCCTGACTGCTGACGACCCCGACGAGATCGGCGGGCACCGGCTGCTGGCCCGGCTCGGCGCGGGCGGCATGGGCGTCGTCTACCTCGCCCGCACGGCAGGCGGGGCGCTCGTCGCGCTCAAGACGATCCGCGCCGAGCACGCGGCGGACCCGGCCTTCCGCACCCGGTTCCGGCGCGAGGTGACGGCGGTCCGCGGCCTGACCGGGCCATGGCTGGTGCCGATCGTAGCCGCCGACACGGAGGCCATCGAGCCCTGGCTGGCCACGCAGTTCGTCCCCGGACCCTCCCTCGTGGAGACGGTCGACGGCTTCGGCGCGCTGCCCGTCGCCACCGTACGGACTCTGGGATCCCGGCTGGCCGACGCGCTCACCGCCGTCCACGCGGCGGGAGTCGTGCACCGTGATGTGAAACCGGGCAACATCCTGCTCGCCCTGGACGGTCCCCGCCTCATCGACTTCGGCATCGCCCACGCCGCGGGCGCCACCGCCCTCACCGCACCCGACGCCGTCATGGGCACGCCCGGCTTCCTCGCGCCGGAACAGGCACAGGCCCGAGCCGGTGAGGTCGGCCCGCCCAGTGACGTCTTCTCGCTGGGCTGCGTCCTGGCGTACACGGCCTCGGGCCGGCGCCCGTTCGGCACCGGATACGCGGCGGGCGTGCTGTTCCGCACCGTGCACGAGGAGCCGGACCTGGCGGACGTCCCCGGCGAGCTCCAGGCTCTGATCCGGGGCTGCCTGGCCAAGGACCCGACCAGGCGGCCGACGGCCGTCGAGGCCGCGGCGGCGCTCCGTGACCCGCGGGCCCTACTCGCACGGGAAACGCCCGACGCCCCCAAGGTGCACTGGCTGCCGCCCGCGGTCCTCCGTGTGGTCGCCGAACGCTCTGCACGAGCGCTGGACGTGCCCACCCCACAGCGCCCTTCGTGGCATCGGACGGGCGACGACCCGGCCGCCGACCCGACACCGCCGCACCCCAAGGACGCCCGCCCGCCGACCCGACGGCGCGTGCTGCTGATGGGGAGCGCGGCGGCTTCCGTGGTCGCCGTGGGCGGCGGGGCCACCGCCTATCTGGCGGCTGGGCGAGGGGGCACAGACGGCTCGGGCGGCCCCCTTCCCGTATACGCCCTCGGCTTCCAGGCCGACCTCAGCGGCGCGAACAAGGCGGACGGCGTGGCGCAGGAACGGGGGGCGAGGCTCGCCGTGGAGCAGCACAACGCGCGCGCGGGCATCACGTTCCGCCTCGCCCTCCACACCATCGACGACCAAGGCGAGGCGACCCGCGCCAAGCAGGCGGCCCGGCGCTTCACCGAGGTCAAGGCGATCGCGGTCCTCGGCCCCAACACGGCCACCGCGGCGCGCGCCGCCGGCGCGCTCTACCAGAACGCCGGCACGGCCATGGTGCTGATCTCCCTCGACGACGACGGACTGACACCGTCGGAACTCCGCACCCTGCGCGTCACCCGGGCACCCGAGTCCTACCTGGCGCTGCCGCTGGTCTCGTATCTGACCTCCGTGCGACCGGTCGACCGTACCGCTGTCATCGACGACCGGGCGGCGGGCCGCACGGGATCGGTCCTCACCAACGCGATCGCGCGGACGCCGCCCCACGAGGGCACGACCAGCGTCCACCTCGTGGCGGCCGGCAGCGACGACTTCGCTCCCGCCGTCCGCGCCGCCCTCGCCGCCGAAGCGCAGGCCGTCGTCTTCGGCGGCACATCGCCCGAGCGCGCCGCACGCTGCGCCCGGGCACTGGCCGAGGCGGGCTTCACAGGACCGCGCCTTGGCACCTGGCACATCATGCGCCCGGCCTTCCTCCAGCAAGCCGGCACCGCGGGCCAGGACTGGCTGTTCGGCGCTCCGTTCACCGACCCCGGCAGCGTGTCCCGCACCTTCAGGACCGCCTACCGCGCCAGATTCGGCACGGCACCCGGGCGCTGGTCCCCCGAGGCGTACGACGCCGTGGGACTGGTCGCGCGCACCCTGGAGAGACTGGCCGAAAAGGGCGACATCGAACCGGAAGCCGTGGCCCAGTGCCTGTTCGACGTCACCTACCAGGGACTCGCCAAAACTCTCCGCTTCGCCACCGACGACACCCACAGCCTCGATCCGGACCGGGACGGGTTGTACTTCCTGTTCCAGGCCAAGGGGAATGCCTTCCAGTTCCTGGGACGCGACGACCAGGTCACGTGAACTCGAAGAGGCCTGAACAATGCCTTGACATCCTCCCGGGCTTAAAGGCCGGGGATTCCCGCCTGCTCCCG
>NZ_JBYIQP010000131.1:0-10551 GCF_057707665.1 Actinacidiphila sp. bgisy167
CTAGCACGCGCTGCCCGAAGCGGCGCCGGCCCGCGAGGCGTGACCCGCCCGCCGGCCGGCGCTGCCGTACCGACCTCCGCCCCCGACCCCGCTCAGTCGGCGTTCATGGCGTCCATCAGGCTCTCGGGGCGCATGTCGGTCCAGTTCGCCTCGACGAAGTCGAGGCGTGCCTGACGCGGAGCCTCCCCGAAGACCGACTCCGTCCGTCCGGCACGTCGACGAACCTGGGCCAGAGCGAGAACTGGCCTTCCTCGTTCTTCAGGACGAGGTAGTCGGCGTTCAAGTCCTCAAAAGGACTTGTCATCATCCCTCACCTGTCTGCCTCTTGAAGGCAGAAGCACCTGTGCGGGAAACCGGGTGCAGTGGTCGCTCGGCACCAGCCCGGCCGAGCGGTTCACCGCCCTCTGCCGCTGTTTCACGCAGCCAGTCGGCGCTGAAATCCCGGCTTCCGAGTCGACGCGTCGCACGGCCGCCTCGAACGTTCCCGCGTCCTCCTTCCCGCGAATCTCGATGTATTCGCCCATGTTGCAGATCGGATTGTCCGGATCCGACGCTGCGCATGCCATACGAGCCGCCCGACGCCGGCGTGCGCGCGTGCACATCCGCCCGCGCAGGATCCACATGGCCGCGGGGTGCCGCCGCCCAGAAACGGAGGTGAAGCAGTGCCGTGAGCTGTGGCCTCCCTACCGGCCGACACCGCGTTCGAGATCCCGTATACACTTCCGGCGTGACTGTCCCAGGCTCGGATGCCGGATCTCCGCAGCATTCCCGTGCACCAAGAATGCGCATCCAGGTCGCACTGGCGCACGAGCAACGCGATGAATTCGTGCGGCAACAATGGCGACACCTGAATCGCGCCCGTCCTTGGCATGTGCACTCGCTTCGGGTTCCAAAGCAGTACACGGCCGGTCATTACCGGTGCTGGATGGAATCCTCCACGATCGGGGATATCTCGGTCAGCGACCAGTACGGCGACGCGGTGGAAGGCGTCATCGGCATGAAGCGGGCCACGGAGCGATACACGGTGGTGCACGTCGTGCGCAGCGGCGGGATGAGCCTCACCGAGGGCGGTCGCAGCTTGCAGGTCCCACCGGGCACCCTGTGCGTACGGGACGCACGGGTGCCGAGGGAGTTCTCCTACCGGCCCGGCACACGGGCCCGGGTCCTGCTTCTGCCGTCCGAGGCACTGTCCGCCGCAGGACGCGGTCGGGTGCCGAGGCTCACCCTCATGTCGCAGAACACACCCGAAGCGCGGCTGCTGCTGGGACAGCTGCGTCTGGTCCGCGAGACACGCGGCGATCTGAGTCCGGCGGGCGTAAGCGCCGCTCATCAGTCCGTACTGCATCTGCTGGCCGGTGCGCTCATGAGCCGCGGGGTGTCGGCCGACTCGACCTTCCGCCCGTCCCTGCGCACAGCGGCCCGCGACTGCGCGGAGGCCCGCCTCCTGGACCCTCGTCTGTCGCCGTCCGAGATAGCGAAGGCCCTGTCGGTCTCCGTTCGCACGTTGCACAGGGCGTTCGCCGACGCCGAAGAATCGCTGATGGCATTTGTGCGACGGCGCCGCCTGGAGCGAGCGCGCGAGGAACTCGCGGCGTCGGGCGAGGGGCACACCGTCTCCGCTGTGGCCGCTCGCTGGCACTTCGCCGATGTGAGTCACTTCAGCAGGGCGTTCAAGCGGCACTTCGGCGAGACGCCGAGCTCGCTCGGGCGCTGACGCGCCGGGGACTCCTCGGCGCCCCGGCACGCCTCGGCGCCCCGGCACACCCTCGTCCGAGGGCGTGCCGGGGCGCTCGCCAGGGCTTGATCGACACGGCCGCCGTGCCCTGCCGGACGGTTCTGCGGCAGGACACGGCGGAGTGTTCTTCCCCCGGCACGCCGGGACGGCGCCGGGCCGGGGACGCCAGCTCGTCAGTGGGCGGACACAGGAGTGGTGACGTTGCTGAAGTGGTTGGCCCCGGCGGCGTCGGACGCCGTGACGGGGCCGTGCGTCCAGATGCCGAAGACGTTGCCGGCGATCGTGTTTCCGGTGACCTTGAGGGACATCGGGTCCACGACGCTGACCAGGATGCCCGTGGTCTGCAGATCGCCGGCGGTGCCCGTCTCGGTGTCCCCGACGGTGTTGTTGGTGCCGATCTGGTTGTCGCTGACGACGTTGCCGCCCAGGTCCAGGCCGGGCACGCCGCCGTGCACGGTCACCGCCGCCCAGCCGTTGCCGGTCATCACGTTGCTCTGCACGGTGTTACCGTAGACCGCGCCGCCGGCCACGGCCGACGCCAGGGTGACGCCTCCACCACCGGCCTCACGTCCGTTGTCGAACACATTGTTGCCGGTGATCTTGTTGCCGAAGACGCCGCCCGCGCCGGGGGCGCGCACACCGCCGGGCGCCGCCGCGCCGTTGCGGGAGACCAGGGTGAAGCCGGATCCCGAGGCGTTGCCGTGCACGGAGTTGTTGCTGAAGGTGCTGCCCGACGCGGGACCGGTCTCGTCGCTGATGACGATCCCGGCACCGTTGCCGCTGACGGTGCCGGCCAGCACGGTCACGCCGGAGCTGCCGAGCAGGTGGATGCCTCCGCCGCAGTCGCCGGGCCTGCCCTGCGTCGGCCGGCAAGGAGCATAGGAGTTGGCGACGGCGCTCGGGCCCGTACCGGTGTTGTTGTCCGAGACGATGACGTTCGCGATGGTCACGTTCTTCACGCTGTTGACGAGGATCCCCTCGCCGACGGCGTTCTTCACGGTGAACCCGGTCACCGTGACGTCGGGCGCGCTGATCTCGATGCCGTTGAGCAGGCCGGACGCGTCGATGGTGACGTTCGAGCGGGCCTCGAGAGCCAGCGGCTTGGTGACGGCGACCTTCTCCTGGAACGTGCCGTCGCAGACGACGACCCTGCCGCCGGCGGCCACCCCCTTGATCGCCGCGTTGATCGTGCGGAAGGCGGGGGTGCTGCAGCTGGTGTCCGCCGCGGAGGCGGCAGCGGTCGGGGAGGCGTAGACCGTCTGCGGGAGGGTCTGCGGCAGGGAGAAGGCGTAGAGCTTGTCGTTGTCGCCCTTGGACGGGAAGAACGGGCCGAGGTTCTGGGTGTGGTACCCGGAGCCCCAGTACACCGAGCCGTCCACGATCGACGCGCCGCCGAGGACGGCGCCCCCGCTGGGGAAGCCCCACTTGATGACGCCGGTCGCGGCGTCGAGGGCGTACATGTTGTTGCCGGCGGGGTTGGTGGACCCGCCGTAGACGACGCCGTTCGCGCTGGACACGAAGGACATGGGGGACGCCGCATCGGGCGTCGCGGTCTCCCACAGGATCTTTCCGGTGGCCGGTTCGAGCGCGGCCCAGAAACCACCCGTGGTGGTCGACTTCTGCCCGGTCGCGGACGTGAGGGTGACCGACAGGTGGTTGGTGTTGGTGTTGGCGACGTAGATGCGCTTGCCGTCGACCGCCGAACCCCACTGCAGACCGCCGAGGTTGCCGCCCGGGCCGACCGCGGTGGCCCATACGATCTTCCCGGTCGCCGGGTCGAGCGTCCAGTAGACGCCGCTCTTCTGGCCGATGCCGAGCAGGTCGGTGGCCTTGCCGTCGACGGTGGCGGTGAAGAGGTTGGGGCCGGAACCGAAGTCGAAGTCGTCCCCGAACCGCTGGCCGACGGTCCAGGTGTCGGCCGTCAGGGTCTTGGTGGCCCAGACGATCTTGCCGGTGTGCATGTCGAAGGCGACGACGGAGTCCTGGTAGTTGTCAGGCGCACCGGGATCGCAGTCGGTCTCGTCGGGAGAGGTGCAGACGCCGGGTGGCACGGTGTAGTTGTTTCCCGTTCCGACGTACACCAGCCCCGTCTTCGGGTCGACCGCCGGGCTGCTGCCCCACACCGCGCCGCCCGTGTAGCCCTGCGGGACCACATAGGTCTTCCAGAGCTTCTCGCCGGTGACGGCGTCGAGGGCGACGACACTGCCGCGGAAGGTGTACGGCGGGGCGTACTTCTCGGCCTTCGACGACACGCCCACGAAGACGACGCCGTCGGCGACGACGGGTGACGACGTCACGATGGCGGTCGGGTCCGCGTCGATCTGGGTCTTCCAGATCCTGGCGCCGGTCAGGGCGTCGAGCCCGAAGAGGAACGCGCCCTCCGTGCTGTCGCTGCGCTGTTCGCCGCTCCCGGTGACGATCTCGCCGTTCCAGTACGCGGGGCTGAGCCGCGAGATGTCGCCGGCGATCCCGGTGTACTCGCTGATCCGGTGGCTCCAGATCTTCTGGCCGGTCGTCGCCTGCACCTTGTGGAGGTTGCCCGCCCAGTCCGGTGCGTAGACGTAGCCATCCACGACGGTCGGCGTGGCCGAGACGCTGTCCCCTGCGGTGAAGGTCCACTTGGTCTTGAGGTTGGCAACGTTGTCAGGGCCAATGGTGCGCTCGGCGGCGGCGTTGTGGGTGTCACCGAGGCTGCCACCGGCGTACGGCCAGTCGGACACCGAGGCCGTCGCCGCGACCGGGGCCGCGGTGGCGGTGGCCGCGGCGGTGGCGGTGGCGGTGGCGGACGGTGCGGCCGCCGCGGCGGTGGCGGGCAGGGCCATCGTGAGCCCCGCCATCGCCAGCCCGGCGACCACAGCACGCACCCGCCCTCGCCCTGCGTGGGATATGCGGGGTTGGGACATGAGGAAGTACCTCCCGGTCCTTGCTGATCTTGGGATCGAGAGCATAGGGAAACCCGCGGGGCCGGACGGCCTCGTCACGACGGCCTCCGAGGCGCTCATTCGGACGCCGGCTCATCGGGAGCGCGATGCGCGCCGTCGTTCGCGGAGAACTCCGCAGACGGTTCTCAGGCGCACGGAACGGAAAGGCACGGGCTTTCTTTTTCCATCGGCGCGGCCACGCCGAGGTTGCCATGGGGGAAGGCGCGACGCCATCTCATGCGGCCTCCCCGGCACTTGGAAAACCGGACTGACGGCCGCCCATCGGGTCGCCCTGAACGAGAAAGGAAAAAGCGAGCGGTGGGCCATCCGGAACATGCCGTCGTCGCACGAGAAGTGCGTCCGGGATCGTGTTCCGGCGCGGCACCGCCGTATCCGCGGGCGCGTCACCTCGCGACCAGCACGTCAGCGAGTGAACGGTGTCCGCCGCAAGAGAGCCACCGCGACCCCGCACCGAAAAGCGGCCCGTACGGGCACCCGCCGCCGCACCCCACCGGCATGGGCGACCGCAGAGCCGCGCATCCGTCCTGACGCCGGACGGTACGCACGGCAGCTCTCCTGAGCCGTACCGAGGACAGCGGGGACGATGTCGTGCCGAATTGGCTCTTCGCCTACTGGTTGACGGGGTTCAGGGAACTCACCCGGCGCAGAAGACGGCCCGGCGGAACAGCGTCCATCGTGGGAATTCCCCCGCACACAGGCAAGCCCGCACTTCGGTCATGCACTGTCTCCCGGCGTTGTCCACGTTCGGCGTCACGGTGCGTGAACCACCGCCGGCACAAAGGGCGAGGCCCGTCAGTCGCGGACCCGGATGCGGTACGCAGCCGGGACAAGCGCACACACCGCGCGCCTCTCCGGGGTCCCAGGTGGGCATGGCACGGACATTCATGCACCTGGCGCTGAACTTCCAGCACCCGGACGCCAGTACGGGATCACGTGCCCGGTCGGCCCGCCGTCGGTGGCGGCGGGGCAGCGAGCATGTCGTGGGGCGCGTCGCGGGGAGCGGGAGCGGGGGGCACGAGGAGGGCCTGCGTGCGGGGTCGTGCGCCGGGGGCACGAGGAGGGCCTGCCCGTGGGGTCGTGGGCGCGGGGTCGCGCGCGCTGGGCGTGGCCCCACGATGACGAGGACGCGCGCCCCGCAGTCGAGGCCGTCAGCGACCTCGCGCGTCAGGACGGACGGCCGTGCGCCCCTTGCGCCGCCGCCGAAAGGGGTATCTCTCCCCGCATGTTCACCACACAGGACGAAGGGGACCGCGACGACGCCCGAGGCCACCGCCACCAACCCCTCACCGACGCCGGACGCTCGCTCCTCTCCACGCTGCAGCCGCCCGCTGCCGGGAGGCGAGCCCTCGACGTGGGGTGCGGAACCGGCGCCGGCCCCGAAGGAGGCACCATGTCCGTCGAGGACATCAACACCCGCGCCTGGACCGTCTACGGCGCGCGCCAGCTCGCGCGCGCGTACGTGCCGCCCGTCCCCGATCACCTCGGCTGGTCGCCCTGGGCGGGGGTGGGACCGGGGGCCGAAGTCCTCGGCGACGTCACCGGCCGGCGCGTCCTGGACATAGGCTCCGGTGCGGGACACCACGCCGTCCATCTCGCGCGGGTCCACGGCGCTCTCGTCACCGGGATCGAACGCTCCCCGACGCAGCACTCACGCGCCGCCTCCGCGCACGCGGCTGTCCCGGGCGTGGCTTTCGTCCACGGGGACGTGGTCGCGTACCTCGCCGAGGCCGAGCCATTCGACGCGGCCTACGCCGTTGGCAGCCTCGCGTTCATCGATCCGCGACGCGTGCTGCCCGCGCTGCGCGACGGTCTGCGCTCCGGTGCGCCGCTCGTGCTCTCGCTCCTGCACACCGACCTGCACGGCCGCGGGCCGTCCACGGAAGTCGCACCACGCGAGCAGGTGATCCTGCTGCGCGACGATCCTCCCCTGTCGACCCGGATGTGGGTGCTGGCACCGCGGGCTTGGGAGGAGCTGCTCACCGAGCACGGCTTCCACGTCGAGGCCGTCGACCTGATGCACCACCCGGACGAGGGCACCCCGGTCGTCCAGCAGCTCGTCAGGGCCCGCCGCCTGCCCGACCGGCCGGTGCAGGCACCACTCCCGGGAGGCTTCCGGCCGGACCCGGTCGGATGAACGCGGCTGCGGCCGCGTCGTTCTACGGCTCGCCGGCCTCCCGGCCCGCTCCGCCCGCACCACCACGAGCACCGCCGGCACCGCCCCCGTCGAGCATCCGGCGCAGCCGGTCCAGGAAAGTCCGCTGCCCTGTGAGGATCTTCTCGTGGGCGGCCGGGCCGAGCGGGAACCACGAGGCCCGGTCCACCTCGGGGAACTCCCGGATCCGGCCGGAGCCCCGGGGCCACTCCATGGAGAAGGTCCCGGGGACCACGAGGCCGGTGTCGAGATCCCCCTCCACGGCCCAGACGGTCACGATCTTCCCGTTGGGCTGCCGGTTCTCGCCGAGCGGCAGCAGCTCGCCCTCGGGCACCGGCAGGCCCAGTTCCTCCAGGAACTCGCGCCGGGCGGCCGCCTCGGCGGTCTCGTCGGGCTCGTACTCGCCCTTGGGGATCGTCCACGCCCCGGCGTCCCTGGTCGACCAGAACGGACCGCCCATGTGGGCCAGCAGCACCTCGGGCGCACCGCTCGACGCGCCGCGGAAGAGCAGGATCCCCGCGCTGCGCCTGACCGCCTTGCCCGCCATCCGACCAGTGTGGCCGGTCAGTCGCGGGCCAGCCACAGATCGGGGCCGAAGACCTCGTAGTGGACCGCGGAGGCGGGCACACCGCGCTCGAGGAGCTGGGCGCGCACGGCGCGCATGAAGGGCAGGGGGCCGCAGAGGTAGGCCCGCAGTCCCTCGGGCAGGTCGACGCCGGACAGGTCGACCCGGCCGGCGCGGTCGCCCGGGGCCGCGTCGGTGCCCGGGTCCTCGTACCAGAAGTGGGCGCTGCCCCTGGGCAGCTTCTCGGCCAGGGCACGCTGGTCGGCGGCGTGGGCGTGGTGCCCGGGCGTGCGGTCGCCGTGGACGACGGTCACGGCCCCTGCGTAGCCGTCTCCGGCGAGCCGGTGCAGCATGGCGAGCATCGGGGTGCAGCCGATGCCGGCGGAGGCGAGCAGCAGGGGTCCGCCGCCGTCGGCGAGGACGACGTCGCCGTAGGGGGCCGACAGCTCCACGCGGGCGCCCTCGCCCACGTGGTCGTGGAGGTGGGCCGAGACCTCGCCGTCCGGGTTCCCGGCGAGGCCGCGCTCGCGCTTGACGGTGATCCTGCGCGTGGTGTCGCCGGGGGCGCCGGAGAGGCTGTACTGGCGGATCTGCCGGGCGCCGTCGGGGAGTTCGACGCGCACCGAGACGTACTGGCCGGGGCCGAAGTCGGGCAGCGGCCGGCCGTCCGCGGGGCGGAGCCGGAAGGAGACGACGTCCTCGGTCTCGCGCACCTTCGCGGCGACCTCCCAGAGACGCCAGGTGTCCCCGGCCAGGACGCCGCGCTCGGCGTGGAGCCGCTGCTCGATGGCGATGAGGGCGTTCGCCATCAGCCAGAAGACCTCGTCCCAGGCGGCGGCGACCTCCTCGGTGACGGCGCCGCCCAGCACGTCGGCGATGGCGGCGAAGAGGTGCTCGCGCACGATGCGGTACTGGCCGGGGCTGATGCCGAGCGAAGCGTGCTTGTGGGCGATGCGGGCGAGCATCGCGTCAGGACGCTGTCCTGGGTGTTCGACCAGGGCGGTGGCAAAGTGGGCGAAAGCCCCGGCCAGGGCCTCGCGCTGGGTGCCGGCGGCCTGGTTTCCGCGGTTGAACAGGTCACGCAGCAGCTCGGGGTGGGCGGTGAACAGCCGGTCGTAGAAGAGCGCGGTGATCTCGGAGATCGCGCCGCCGACGGCGGGCAGGGTGGCGCGGACGGTCACCGCGGACTTCTCGCTGAGCATGGACGGCTCCTTTTAATTGGATACTGAAAGTCGCATTCAAGGACGTGCGGAGGCATGCCTCGCCGAGGGGCTCGGCACGGACGGAAAGGGGGGAGGAAACCGGGTCGTCGAGTTCAGACCCGCGGACCGGACCCGACCAGCCCCACGAGGACGGGCCCCGTGGGCGCGGCGGTCAGGTCGGCGACGCTCAGCGGGTCCAGGGAGGCGTAGAAGGCCTCCTGCGCCCGGCGCAGGGCGCCGCGGAGCCGGCAGGCGCCGGCGAGCGGGCAGGGCGTCTCACCCTCGCAGTCGACGACGTCGCCGACCCCCTCCAGCTCCCGCACCAGGCGGCCGACCGAGGCCGCCCGCCCGGCGGCGGTGAGCTGCAGGCCACCGCCGCGCCCGCGGCGGGTCTCGACGACCCCCAGGCGCTGCAGCCGGGCCACGACCTTGGCCAGGTGCGAGTACGGGACCCGTATCGCCTCGGCCACGTCCCGGGCGGTGGACGGCTCGTCCTTCACGGCGAGGGCCATCACGGCACGGAGCGCGAGGTCGGTGGACTTCGTCAGGCGCATGCCTTGAGGCTAGATAATGCGAATCGCAGATTCAAGTTAAGCGGGAGGTGTGCGCTCCACGTCACACGTGCTCCGTGGCGCCGTCCGGGCAGCGGGTCCACGGGACCGCCGGCAGTCGACGGCGGCGTCGCGTGCCGGTGGTGGCGCACCGTCGAGGGCGGCGGAGGTTCCCGGCCGGAGGATCACCGGCCGCCGGCGTCGTGCTCGTCCCGCCTCTCGTGGGGACCGACCGGCGCGGCAGACTCGTGCGGTGCTGTCCGGACCGGGCGCCCGCCCGGCGTTCGGTTCCGGCCGGGTCCCGCGCGGATACTAGGGTGGTCGGGGCAGGCCGACGGACGCCCCACACCCGTTCGCCCGACCGAGCCGAGGAGACCGCACGATGCGCATCGCCGTCCTGGACGACTATCAGAAGGCGGCGCACCGCTTCGCCGACTGGGAGGCGCTGGGCGCGGAGGTGGTCTTCCTTCACCACCACCTCGCGGGCACGGCCGAGCTGGCCGAGGCGCTGGACGGCTTCGACGTGGTGGTCGCCATGCGCGAGCGCACCCCGTTCACCGAGGAGCGCTTCGCGGCGCTGCCGGCGCTGCGGTTGCTGGTGACCACGGGGATGGCGAACGCGTCCGTGGACCTGCACGCCGCCCGCCGGCACGGTGTCACCGTGTGCGGCACGCAGAGCGTCCCGCACGCCACGGCCGAGCTGACCTGGGGGCTCATCCTGTCGCTGGTCCGGCACATCCCCGAGGAGGCGAAGGGGATGCGCCGCGGGGAGTGGCAGCACACGATCGGCGGCGACCTGCACGGCCGGACGCTCGGCGTGGTGGGGCTGGGCCGGCTGGGGACCCGGGTCGCGGCGATCGGCACCGCCTTCGGGATGGACGTCCAGGCCTGGAGTGCCAACCTCGACCCGGAGCACGCCGCCGCGTGCGGGGTGCGGGCGGTGGGCAAACGGGAGCTGTTCTCCACGTCCGACATCGTCACCGTGCACTACAAACTCAGCGCGCGCAGCACCGGTCTGGTCGGCGCCGAGGAGTTGGGCTGGATGCGGCCGACGGCGCTGCTGGTCAACACCGCGCGCGGACCGCTCGTCGACACCGCGGCACTGGTCGCGGCGCTGCGGGAGCGCCGGATCGCCGGTGCGGCGCTGGACGTCTACGACACCGAGCCGCTGCCCGCAGGGGACGTCCTGCGGACCCTGCCGGGCACCCTGCTCACCCCGCACCTGGGCTACGTCACGGAGGCGACCTACGAGGTCTTCTACCGGCAGGCGGTGGAGGACATCGAGGCCTTCCGCGACGGCGCTCCGCTGCGGGTGCTCACGGCCTGAGCGGCCGGCTGGTTTCCCGCCGTACCGACCCGGCGGCCGGACCGGCCCGGCCCGGGGGGGGGGGGGGGGGGGGGGGG
>NZ_JBYIQP010000132.1:0-10137 GCF_057707665.1 Actinacidiphila sp. bgisy167
TCGGTCAGGGTGCGGGGGGAACGTACTGGTCACGGCCGTTCGCCGGGTACGGCGAGCTGTACGGCCGCTCCTGGCGGACGGCGGGCCCGCCGTACCGCGCGGCCACGGCGCGTGGGCGGGTGAGGCGGTGGACTTCGCGGGGGCCGACCGCCTCGGGAGCCGGGCTTGCGCCGGCACCGTCGACCGGCGCGATCAGTGCGGGCCGCGGCGTGCGGCCTGCTCCACGGCGAGGCCGCCGGGGCGCCGATGCGCTGTTCGCCGCCCCGGCGGCGTGCCGATGGGCACGGGCTCGGGTCCGCTGCCGCATGCCTCTGTCAGCCGTCGCGCCCGCCCGCACCGGCGGACGGCTCGGTCTGGTGCTCCCCGGCCGCAGCGGCTGCGGCCGGGGAGCACGGGCCGTTCACCGGATCCCGACGCCGCCGGATGTGCTCAGCGACGACCGGATCCGCTGGTGTGACAGACCCTCAGTTTGCCGCCCCGATGGTCTTCGCGGCCGCCGGTGCCGGCTCCTCGGCAGGGGCCTGGCCGAGCGCCTCCGGCCAGCCGCGTCCGGTGAGCACCGCGAGCGCGCCCACCACGCAGGCGACGGCGGCAGTGACGTAGGCGATGTGGTAGCCGTGCAGCGTGCCGGAGGTTCCCGCACTGGCGGACGCGGACGCCACCACCACGAGCACGGCGACGCCCACGCTGGAGCCGATCTGCTGCGCGGTTACGTTCACCGCGCCGCCCACGCCGTGCTGGTGCTGCGGGATGCCCGTCAACGAGGCGGCCGTCATCGCGGGGAACCCGAAGCCCTGGCCGATGCCGCACAGCACCAGGCCCGGCAGCACGTACCAGTAGTTGCCGTCCAGCGGGGTCAGCACCCAGGTGAGCACGCCGAGGCCGATCAGTGTCAGGGATGCGGTCATCAGACCCCTCATGCCCAGCTTGCCGAACAGCTTCGGGGTGAAGAAGTTCGACACCACGAACACCGTCAGCGGATTGGCGATCGTGGCCAGGCCCGACTCCACCGGCGAGAAGCCCAGCATGCCCTGCAGGTACAGGGGAGCGAAGAACAGCAGGCCGATCGAGGCGGTGCAGAACAGGAATGCGGTCAGCGAGCTGGCCCGCACGGGCGCGGAGCGGAAGACGGACAGCGGCAGCAGCGGCTGGGCCGTGGTGCTCTCGCGGACGACGAACAGCACCAGCATGATCGCGGCCGCCACCAGCGACACGATGGTGCCAGCGTCCTCCCAGCCGGACTGGCCGCCGCGGCTGACGCCGAAGACGGCCAGAATCAGGCCGACGGTGACCGTGATGGCACCGGGGGCGTCCACCGGCTGGCTGGAGCGCTCACCGGCCGGCAGCGCCGCCTTGATGCCCGCGAGCACGACCGCGCCGAACAGCACCAGGAAGACCAGCACCGCCCGCCATGAGAACACCTGGGTCAGCACACCGCCCAGGACCAGGCCGCCGCTGATGCTCGCGGCACCCACGCCGGCGTAGACACTGAACGCCTTGTTGCGCGCCGGGCCCTCCGGGAAGACCTCGGTGAGCAGTGCCAGCGCAGCCGGGCCGGACAGGGCCGCGCCGACGCCCTGCACGGCCCGGGCGACGATCAGCAGCGCCACGTTCGGCGCGACTGCGCCGGCCAGGGCGCCGACGGTGAACAGCACCACGCCAAGGGTGAACACGAAGCGCCGCCCCAGCACGTCGGCCAGCCGGCCACCGAACAGCAGGAAGCCCGCGAAGGTGACGGCGTAGGACGTCATCGCCCACTGCAGCGTCGCGTCGCTTAGGTGGAACTGTTCGCCGATGCGCGGCAGGGCGGCGTTCATGACGGCCAGACCACCGAGATCGAGCGCGAGTGCCCCGCAGAGCACGCCGAGGGAGAGCCGCTGGAGGCTCCGCCCAGCCGGTGCGGTCGTGTCCGCAGGACGTGGTGAGGGATTGGTACCCAAGGAACACTCCTCATCTGGAAAGGAAGCACGCGTACCGGTTCGCAGACGAGGAAGGAGCCGCTGCGCCTGCGCATTCTCCGTTTTCGTGCGCACCGGTTGGCGGCGGTGTCGGCATCCACACCGGCGCATTGGAAGTGAACCGGAGGAAGGAGTGCCGGGTCCAATAACTGCTTTTATGACGAGCAGTTATAGTCGCTGCGTGCGCAGGCCTTGGCGGCCGATGGCGCCCCGGCCTGCGACGGAGAATGCGTCGACGGTTCCGGCTACAGCTTCGACTTCACTTCCTCGGCCACCCACGCGAGCGCGTCACCGGTCGCGGACGCCTCGACGGGCATCCACAACGAGCACATGGAGATCCCCGCCTCCGCCAGCGCAGCCAGCTCGTCGACCACGCTCGCCGCACTGGGCCGGGCGCCGCCCAGCGCCCGGCCCGGCATCGGACGGCCCTGCGGCAGGCCTGGAGGCACCAGGAAGCACACCAGGCTGAGTTCGAGCCGCTCGGCGTCGTACCCGGTCTCCTCGCCGAGCCGGCGCAACTGGGCGCGCAGCGCCGCGGCACCGCGCGGGTCCAGCCCGCCCCCGTGCCAGCCGTCACCCAGCCGCAGAGCTCGCTTCAGGGCGGGTTCGCTGTGCCCGCCGACCCACACCCGGGGGCCGCCGGGCGTGCGCGGGACGACACCGATCCGCGCCTCCCGCAGCGTGGTGTACCGGCCCTCGAAGCTGGTGGGGCCGCCCTGCCATAGCGCCCGCATCACCTGCAGCGCCTCGTCGGTGCGCGTGCCGCGCTGCCGGACGGGCACGCCCAGCGCGGCGAACTCGTCCTCGTTCCAGCCCGTGCCGACTCCCAGCGTGAAGCGCCCCCCTGACACCACATCAAGGGTTGACGCCTGGTTGGCCAGCACCACCGGGTTGTAGTACGGCGTCACCAGGACGCTGGTGGCCAGCCGGATGCGCGAGGTGGCGCCGGCCACCGCGGCCAGCAGAACCAGCGGGTCGGCGGCCGAGCCGTTCGCGTTGGCGAGTACATGGCCGGACATGAGTACGTAGTGGAAGCCGAGTTCCTCGACCCGGCGTGCCGTATCCACGGCCAGGGTGCCGTCGTCGGTTGGGAAAGGGGGTTCGACGGAGACGCCGAGTTCCATGAAGTGCTCCAAACAACAGGACAGTTGTCATCGTGCTCAGGCGGAAGAGCTCTGACGGTCGGACAGCGGTTCTTGGGACCAGCCGAGGCGGAGAACCAGGTCAGCGAAGTTGCGTACCAAGGAGTGCGGGCGCTCGGCGGGCCATGCCAGCCCTATGCGCTGCGGCGGTGCGTCCGCCAGCGGCTTCCAGCACAGATCCGGGCGCTGGTACAGCCGGGCCACCGACTGCGGCAGCACGCACATGCCGCCGCCCGAGGCCACGTTCTCCAGCAGTTCCTCGACGTTGTCGGCCGGCATGGCGCACAACGGATCGCTCTCCCACGGCGCCGCGGCGAGTGCGCCGCCGTTCACCCGCCACGCGTCCGCCCCCAGATCCGCCAGGTCCACCCGGCTCTGGTGAGCCAGCGGGTGTCCCTCGGCGATGCCCAGCATCCGCGTCTCCTCGGCGATCACCTCCACGGCCAGGCCGGTGGTGTCGGCGGGCAGCCACAGGAAGGCCGCGTCGACCATTCCCTGCCGCAGCTGCGCAGTGCCCTGGTCGGCCAGGTAGGTGTGCGGCTGGACCAGCACCGGGGCGAAACGCAGGCTGAACGCCCCGGCGGCCTCGGCCATCAGCGCGTTCATGCCAAGCGAAGGGCAGCCCACCCGGAGCCGGTTGTCGGTGAGGGCGGAAGCGGCGCGGGCCAGGCGGGTGGCCTTCTCCCACATCAGCAGCGTCTGCCGGGCCGGCTCCAGCAGCGCCCCGCCCGCAGCCGTCAGCCGCACGTCACGCGTGTTGCGCGCGAACAGGGGCGCGCCGATCTGCTCCTCCAGCAGGCGCATCTGCCGGCTGACGGCGGGCTGCGAGACGCCGAGGCGCTCCGCGGCGGCGCTGAAGCTCATCTCTTCGGCCACGGCCACGAAGTACCGCAAGGTCTGCGTCCGGACATCCATCGTTCCCCGCTCCACGACGGCTCCCCACTATGGCAGCGCATTAGGGCCCAGTGCGCCGCCGCGGCCCGGCAGCGGGCAAACATGCGCCTACTTCGTCAGGTCCGGGAACACCCGGCAGGTCCGGGAAGGCCCCGGCAGGCCCCGGGCACGGCGAAGGGCCGTCGCCGCAGTGTCCGCGGCGACGGCCCCCGGGTGCCGGTCGGGTGCCGCTCAGGGGCCCAGGAACAGCCCGCCGGCGACGTCGATGCGCTGGCCGGTGATCCAACGGGCGTCGTCCGAGGCGAAGAACGACACCGCGTCGGCGATGTCCGCAGGCGCTCCGATCCGGCCCAGCGCGGTCATGGCGATCGCGTTCGCCGTCGCCTGGGCGTCCACTTCCATCCAGGGGTTCATGTCCGTGTCGGTGATGCCCGGGGAGACCGAGTTGACCGTGATGCCCTGCGGTCCCAGGTTCTTGGCCAGGGTCCGGGTCATGGCGTCGACCGCCCCCTTGGTCATCGAGTAGACGACCTGGGGGATCGCCATCCAGGTCACCCCGGAGGAGATGTTGACGACCCGTGAACCCTTCCCCAGCACCGGCAGCAGCCGCTGCACCAGGAAGAACGGCGCGCGCACGTTCACCGCGAACAGCCGGTCGAACTCGGCCCCGTCCGCCTCCTCCAGCGTGCCGCCGAACAGCGCCGCGTTGTTGACCAGCACGTCCAGCTGCCCGCCGTCGAGCCACGGCAGCAGCTGGGACACCACCTGCTCGACGCCGTCGTCGGCGGACAGGTCCGCCCGCACCGCGACCGCCTGCCCTCCGTCGCGCCGGATGGCGTCCACCACCTCGTTCGCGGCGTCCGCACTGCCGTTGTAGTGGACCGCCACCCGCGCTCCGTCGGCCGCCAGCCGGGTGCCGATGGCCCGGCCGATCCCCCGGGAGGCGCCGGTGACCAGCGCCGTCTTGCCCTGCAACTGTGCCATGTCATTCCTTCCCGGCGCGGACTACAGACGGAACAGGCCGGGGTCGGCCACCACGACGTCCAGCAGCATGGGCCCGTCCGTGGACATCGCCGTCTTCAGGGCCGCCTGCAGCTGTTCCGGCGTCTCGATCCGCTCGGCGGGGCAGCCGAAGCCGCGCGCCAGCTGGGCCATGTCGACGCCGCTCAGGTCCCAGCCCTCCTGCCAGGCGTTCTGCCCGGCCTCGTCCAGGTAGTACTTCAGCGACAGGTATCCCGAGTTGTTCGGGATGACGAAGGTGACCGGCAGGTTGTAGCGCGCCGCGGTCCACAGCGCGTGCAGCGTGTACTGCGCCGAGCCCTCACCGGTGACCACCACGACCCGCTGGTCCGGCCTGGCCACCGCGTAGCCGACACCGCCGGCGAACGGGAAGCCCAGCGCACCGCTGGCCGTGGCGAAGTAGCCGTTCTGCGGACCGAGCGGCAGCTGCTCGTGGAAGTCGGCACGGGCGATCGGCAGCTCCTCGAACACCTGTGCGTCCTCGGGCAGCACCTGCGCCAGCTGGTGGAACAGGTAGGCCTGCGACAGAGGCGTCGACGGCTCGGGCACCGCCACCTCGGCCCGCTGCACCACGGGCGCCGCCGCGCGCTCGCGCTGCACGGCCAGCGGAACCAGGTCCCGCACCGCCTGCGCCGGCGGGCAGACCACCGCGCTGTCCGCCAGCGACCACGCGGCCGCCTCCGGGTCATCGGTGACGTGGATGACCCTCGTGCCCTCCGGCAGCCGCGGCTGGTCGCTCTGATCGAGCGGCGCCGGGGCGGTGGAGAACAGGTCCGCGGTGGTGAACAGCGTGAACGTCGGGCTGCCCAGCACCACCACCACGTCGTGCTCCGCCAGCCGCTGGTTGATCAGCTCCGGCAACGGGGCCAGCACTCCGCCGAACAGCGGGTGGGTCTCCGGGAAACTGCCGCGCGGCCACACCGGGCTGCCGTACACCGTGGCGTTCAGCCGCTCCGCCAGCCGCACCAGCTCCGTGCGCGCCCCGCCGATCTCCACGCCGGGACCGGCGACCAGCGCCGGACGCTCGGCGCCGTTCAGCGCCTCGGCGATCTCGGAGATCACCGCGGGGTCGGGGACGACAGCGCTGCGCACCGTGCGCGGCTTCAGCGGCGTCGGGCTCGCCGGGCGCACCCAGTCGTCTTCCGGCACAGCGACGAACACCGGGCCGGCCGGGGCCTGCGCCGCGATGTGGTAGGCCTTCTCGATCAGCGCCGGGATGTCCTGCGGGCGAGCCGGCTCACCCGACCACTTGATGTACGGCCGGGGCAGCGAGGGCGCCTCCGTGGCGTTGAGGAAAGGCTCGCCGAGCAGCAGCTTGCGCGCCTGCTGGCCGCCGAGGATGACCATCGGGGTGTGCGCGCTGGCCGCGGTGTAGACCGAGCCCATGGCGTTGCCGAGGCCCGGACCGCCGTTGATGATCACCAGTGAGGGCTTGCCGGTGGCCTGCGCATAGCCGTCCGCCATGCCGACCACGCTCGACTCGTGCAGGCCGGTGATGAACTTGAAGTCGTCGGGCCACTCGTCGAAGAGCTTCATCTCGGTGTGGCTGGGGTTGCTGAAGATCGTCGTCAGGCCCAGCTGGCGCAAGAGGTCCAGCGTGGCGTCCCGCACGGTGCGGGACCCTGCTCCATCCTGTGTCACGGTCACTCCTGCCTCGTAACGGTCGGGCCGATCCGGGAGCGCCGAGCCGTACCCGTATGCCGCGGTGTCAATTGCAGGCTCAGTTCGCGCGACCCGTCGCCGCAAGAACAGGACGACAATTCACGGCTACTTCGTCAGCTACCGCACGGATTGCAGCCCCAACTTAACGACCTGTCGGCTTCTGCTCTGCCCGGCCTAGCCGCGCCGCCCCAGGAGTACTTAGCGTCGTCGCCATGGGCCGGTTCAGGCCCGAGGCGGCAATGCGGCCGGCCACGCCAATCCGACGAGGAGAGCAGCGGTGACCATACCCATAGCGGTGCTGGGATTTGCCAGCGCCCGTCCGGAGAAATCCGCGGAGTTACAGGACGCCCTCTTGGCCCTCGCCGACCGCGCCCGCCGGGAGCCCGGATGCATCGACTACCGGGTGCACCAGGCGTCCGAGGACAAGGACATGTTCGTGTTCTACGAGGTCTGGCGCAGCCAGGAGGACCTCGACGTACACCTCGCGCTGCCCTACGTGGCCGACTTCATGGCCGAGCGGATGACCTACCTGCGGCGCGACATCGACCACCGTGTGCTGGAGGTCTGCGAACCCGTGGGCGCCGGGGAGGGCCGGTGACCGGAGCGGAAGGCGTGCTGCACCTGCGCCCCGAGGGCGGCCGGACGATCTGGTTCGGTGACGCCGTCTACTCGTTCAAGGCGACCAAGGAATCCACCGGCGGCCGGCTCACCCTCGCCGAGGCGTCCGTTCCTCCCGGGAGCGGCCCGCCCCCGCACCTGCACCGGGAACTCGACGAAGCCTTCTACATCCTGTCCGGGCGGTTCGAATTCCTCTCCGGGGACAGCACCTTCGAGGCCGGCCCCGGAGACTTCGTTTACATACCGCACGGCGTCAGGCACCGCTTCCGGAATGCCGGAACCCATCCCGGTCGCCTGATCTTCCTTTTCACGCCCGGTGGGATGGACGAATATTTCACCGAAATCGGAGAAACGGCCCGCGCGGGAGTAGCCCCCGCCCCGCTGACCCCCGAGCAGATCCGGCTGATCGGCGACCTGGCCCCTCGACACGGCCTTGTCCTTCATCCGCCCGCCCAGCCAGACGCACACGGCTCGACTTCACCGGAGGATGCGCCATGACCGACTCCCAGACCACGCACCGGGTCGTCCAGGACTACTTCACCGCCCTGGAGCAGGGCGACCTCGACGGCGCCCTGTCCCTGCTCTCTCCCGACATCGACTTCACCCTGCCCCAGGACCAGTGGAACGCCGTCGTCCCCTACCTGGGCCGCCACCGCGGCCTCGATGCCGTCCGTGAGGCGTTCGCCGTCCGCGGCGAAACCACCGAGGTCCTCGACTACGAGCTGCGCGACCTGCGCGCCCAGGGGGACACCGCGGTCGCCGTCATCTACACCAAGGCCCGGCACACCCGCACCGGCGAACTGTTCGAGATCGAGGACGCCCACGTCCTCGTCGTCGGCGACGACGAGCGCATCGCCACCTGGAAGGTGTACTTCGACCCCAACGGCGAGATCGCGGCGTTCACCAAGGACCGCGAGGAGCGCCTCGCCGCAGCCGTCGCCGCAGGCGACCGCGAGCTGGCCGCCGAGCTGCTGCGCTTCGGCGGCGATGTCAACCACCGCGACGCCAGCGGCCTGACCCTGCTCATGACCGCTGCCGGCCACGCCGACCTGCCCATGGTCCGCCTCCTGCTGGACGCCGGCGCCGACGTCTACGCCGCCGACAGCGGAGCCGGCGCCACCGCGCTGCACAAGGCGTGCCAGGGCGGCAGCCTGCCGGTCGTCCAGGCGCTCGTCGAGGCCGGCGCCTTCATCGACGCGGTGGCGCCCACCACCGGCCACACCCCCGTCATGGACGCGGTGTGGTTCAAGTACCCGGAGATCGCCAAGTACCTGGTCGACCGCGGCGCCGGCCTCAACCTCAGCACCCACTACGGCTTCTCCCTCCAGCAGCACTTCGAGTACGAGCTCAACGTCAACGAGTCCGGCAAGGAGGACCTCCTGCTGGCGGAGAAGTACCTGCGCGAACGCCAGGCGTCCGACGCCGCGCAGGCCGCGTCGCAGAAGCTGATGGCCGCGGTCACCGCCGGGGACGCCGCCGAGGTGCGCCGCCTGCTCGCCGCCGGAGCCGAGGTCGACGAGCGGTTCCCGATCGTCAACGGCTTCAACGACGCGCACACCCCGCTGCTGGTCGCCGCCCGCGACGGTCACATCGAGATCGTGCGGATCCTCCTGGAGGCCGGTGCCGACGTGAACGCGACGGAGCCGACCTTCGGCGCCGTGCCGCTGCACAAGGCCGTCTACAACGGCCACGTCGAGTCCACCCGCATCATCGCCTCCTGGCCCGGCGTGGACCTGGACTTCCAGGGCGCCACCAACGGCTACACCCCCCTCCACGACGCGCTGTGGCACGGCTACGAGGAGTGCTCGCTCGCCGTCCTGGAGGCCGGCGCCGACCTGCACCTGGTCGGCCACGACGGCAAGACCCCCCTGGACCTCGCCACCGAGGTCTTCGGCACCGGCCACCGGGTCACCGAAGCGATCCGCAACCGCCTCGCCTGATCCCGGACACTCAGGAGGAGCACCATGGGTATTCCCCCCAGGGAACGGATCGCCGCCGCCGTCCGCGACTTCCTCGCGTTCCTCGAACGCAAGGACATCGACTCCTGGATCCGCCTCTGGGATCCCGACGGCGAGCAGTTCTACCCCTACGGCACCGAGATGTTCCCGCCCCGCATCGCCGGCCGCAACGCGGTCCACGCACGCTGGAAGTCGCTGCCCGACATGTTCGAGTCGCTGAGCTTCCCGCTGCTGGAGCTGTGGATCGACGGGGACACCGCCATCGCCCGTTTCGACGGCCACCTGGTCAAGAAGGACGGGACCGTCTACCGCAACAGCTACATCTGCACCTTCACCTTCACCGAAGCCGGCCTGATCAGCCGCTACCGCGAGTACTTCGACCCGATTCTGGCCGGCGCCGCCTTCGGCCTCGCCGAGACCACCTACCTGTCGTCCTGACAAGGAGCCACGGACCCGTGAAGGCCGTCGTCATGGCAGGGGGCGAGGGAACCCGCCTGCGTCCGCTCACCGCGAACCTCCCCAAGCCGCTGCTCCCGGTCGCCAACCGGCCGATCATGGAGCACGTGCTGCGCCTGCTGCGCAAACACGGCTTGCACGAGACGGTGATTACCGTCCAGTTCCTCGCCCAACTCGTCCGCAGCCGCTTCGGCACCGGAGACGAGCTGGGCATGGAACTGACCTACGCGCACGAGGAACGCCCGCTGGGCACAGCGGGCAGCGTCAAGAACGCCGAGAGCGCCCTGAAGGACGACACCTTCCTGGTCATCTCCGGAGACGCGCTCACGGACTTCGACCTCGGTGAGCTGATCCGCTTCTGACCCGAATCCGCAGGTAGTAGGGCGGTGTGGCGACTGATTTGACGACAGGTGCCCGTGCTGGTTTGAG
>NZ_JBYIQP010000133.1:0-10113 GCF_057707665.1 Actinacidiphila sp. bgisy167
CCTGCACAGCATGACGCACACGCCCCCCTCGCCCCGTACCGCAGCAGGCCCCGTCCCGCCGTCCGCAGCGCCGGACCTGGACGGACGCACCGCTCTTGTCACCGGCGCCGCCGGCGGCATCGGCCGCGCGTGCGTTCTGCGTCTGGCCGCCGCGGGCGCCGCGGTGCGGGCCGCCGACCGGGACGTCGAGGGCCTGGCGGAGCTCGCGGAGCAGGCCGCGGCGGGCGGCGGCCGCGGCGCCGTCGAGACCGTGGTCCTGGACCTGACCGACCTCGAGGCTGCCGAGCGGGCCGCCGAGGGCACCGACATCCTGGTCAACAACGCCGGGCTGCAACTCGTCCGCCCCATCGAGGACTTCCCTCCGGATGTCTTCGCCACGGTGCTGAGGGTGATGCTGGAGGCTCCCTTCCGGCTGATCCGGGGGGCGCTGCCGCACATGTACCGGCAGGGCTGGGGCCGGATCGTGAACATCTCCTCCGTCCACGGACTGCGGGCCTCGGCCTACAAGAGCGCCTACGTCTCGGCCAAGCACGGGCTGGAGGGACTCTCCAAGACCGCCGCTCTGGAGGGCGCGGCGCGCGGCGTCACCTCGAACTGCATCAGCCCGGGCTATGTGCGCACCCCGCTCGTCGAGCGGCAGATCGCCGACCAGGCG
Organism: Actinacidiphila sp. bgisy167; assembly: GCF_057707665.1. Taxonomy (NCBI): domain Bacteria; kingdom Bacillati; phylum Actinomycetota; class Actinomycetes; order Kitasatosporales; family Streptomycetaceae; genus Actinacidiphila; species Actinacidiphila sp. bgisy167. Next base: position 656 of record NZ_JBYIQP010000133.1, read on the forward strand.
GCGGCCCACGGGATCGAACCCGAGCGGGTCGTCGCCGAGGTCATGCTCGCCGACTCCGCAGTGAAGCGCCTCCTCGAGCCGGAGGAGGTCGCCGAGCTCACCGCCTATCTCTGCACACCGCACGCGTCTTTCATCACCGGTGCCTCGCTGACCATGGACGGCGGATGGACGGCACACTGATCTGTCGGTATCCCTGACAGCGTGCCGCGCGACCCGTACGAAGCCCACAAAGCCCCGGACCGACCCCCGCACCACAAGGCCCCCGACAACCACGGCGGAACCATGGCTCCCCACAGCCCCTGCGACGCTCCCTTCCTGCGGCTCCTCGCCCGCGGGGCAGCGGCCGAGGAGTACGAGCGGCCGGTCCTTGCGGCCAGGGCGGAGGGCGCGACGCCCGCCGTGCTCGAGGAGATGGAGCAGGCCAAGCTGCTGGCCCTGCGGGTGCGGGCGGAACTGGAGGGCCGCCGACGGCGCGAGGCCGAGCTGTCGGCGCTCTTCGAGACGGCCGGCGACCTCGCGGGGCTGCGCGACCTGGACTCGGTGCTGCAGGCCATCGTTCAGCGGGCCAGGTCCCTGCTCGGCACGGACGTGGCGTATCTCAGCCTGATCGACCGCAAGGCAGGCGACACCTACATGCGCGTCACCGAGGGGTCCGTCTCCGCCGAGTTCCAGAGAGTGCGGCTCGGGATGGGGGAGGGGCTCGGAGGCCTGGTCGCGCAGACCGCTCTGCCCTATGTCACCGAGTCCTACTTCGACGACGAGCGCTTCCGGCACACCCATCCGATCGACTCGGCCGTGCGCGACGAGGGACTGGTGGCCATCCTCGGCGTGCCGCTCGTGCTCGGCACAGGCGTCATCGGGGTGCTCTACGCGGCGGACCGCAGGGCCCGCGTCTTCGAACGCGGGCAGATCGCCCTGCTGGCCTCGCTGGCCTCGCTCGCCGCCGTCGCCATCGACACGGCGAACCTGCTCGACGAGACCCGTTCCGCGCTCGCCGACCTCGGCGCGGCCAACGAGACCATCCGCAACCACAGCGCCGTGCTGGAACGGGCCTCCGAGGTGCACGACCGGCTCACCGAACTCGTCCTGCGCGGCGGCGGCGTGGACGACGTGGCGGACGCCGTCGCCGAAGTGCTCTCGGGGACGGTACGGGTCGTCGGCACCGACCGCGACCCCGTCCCCGACGCGCTCGCCGGCGCCGTCGCCCGCTCGCGCAAGGACGGCCACGCCGTACGGCAGGGCGAGACCTGGACGGCCGCCGTCACGGCGGGCGGCGAACTGCTGGGCGCCCTCGTGCTGCACGGCCACCCCGAACTCGACCCCGTGGACCAGCGCACGCTGGAGCGGGCCGCCATGGTCACCTCCCTGCTGCTGCTCGCCCGGCGCACCGCGGCGGAGGCAGAACAGCGTTTTCGCGGTGAGCTCCTGGACGACCTGCTCGACGCCCCGCACCGCGACCCCGCGCTGTTGCGGGAACGCGCGGGACGGCTCCGCGCCGACCTCGACGCCCCGCACGTCGTGCTCGCCGCGCGCGTCGACGAGGAGCACGCCGGAGCCGCCGCCGACCGGCAGCGGCTGTGGTCGGCCGCCTCCCACCTCGCCGCCACCCGCCGGGGCCTGGCCGCCGCCCGTGACGGCGGCACGGTGCTGCTGCTCCCCCTGGAACCGGGCTCCGACGCCTCCGCCACCGCCCGCCGCATCGCCCAGCAGCTGGGCACGGCCGTGCAGGCAGCCGTCACCGTCGGAGCCTCCGGCCCCGTCCACGCGCCGGCCGGCCGTCCCGGCTCCGTCGCCCTGGCCTACGCGGAGGCGCAGCGCTGCGGTGACACCCTGCGCGCCCTCGGCCGCGCGGGGGAGGGCGCCGCGGGCGACGACTTCGGCTTCCTCGGTCTGCTGCTGACCGACTCGCGCGACGTCGACGGCTTTGTACATCGCACGATCGGCGCCGTCGCCGACTACGACAGCCGCCGGGGCACCGACCTCGTGCGCACCCTCGACGCGTACTTCGCCAGCGGGATGAGCCCCGTGCGCACCAAGGACGCCCTGCACGTGCACGTCAACACCGTCGCGCAGCGCCTGGAGCGGATATCCCACCTCCTCGGCGCCGACTGGCAGTCGCCGGACCGCGCGCTGGAGATCCAGCTGGCCTTGCGTCTGCACCGGCTCGCGGCCGGCCCGGAGGGTCCGCGGGCCCCCGCGGGTCAGGACGGGCTGTCGCCCGCGACGAGCTCCACCTCAAAGCCGTCGCCGTTCTCCAGGTAGGCGGCGTAGTGCGCCTCGCCGCCCGCGTACGGATGGAGCTCGGGGAACATCAGTGTCCAGCCGTGCCGGGGCGAGACCGCCACCAGGGCGTCCAGTTCCGCCCGGCCTGCGACATGGAACGCGAGGTGGTTCAGCCCCGGCCTGCGGCGTTCGTGCGGCCCCCCGACGAGATCCGGTGACCGCTCGACGACGACATAGGTCGGCCCCAGACGCCAACTGCGGCCCGCCTCCCACCGCTGGTACGGGGCGTAGCCGAGCCTGCCCAGCAGCCAGCCCCACTCGGCGTCCGCGCGCTCCACGTCAGGCACCCACAGCTCGACATGGTGCAGCTCCCCCGTCCTGTGCGTCACGTCACTCATGATCACGACAGTAGACCCCGCCACTGACATCCGCGGCGGGGTCTGCGTGCCGGGAGCGGGCGGTGGCCGCCGCGGGTCAGCCCGCGTTGACCGATCGGGCCGGCGGGGCGTCCTTCGTGCTCCCGGCCTCGACGGCGTCGAGGTCCCGGCCGCGGGTCTCCTGGGCCATGCCGACGGCGACCAGCGTGAGCAGGGACGCGGCGATGACGTACAGCGCGATGGGGGTCGAGCTGCCGTAGGACGCGAGCATCGCGGTCGCGATGAGCGGCGCCGGGGCGCCGGCGGCGACCGAGGCGAACTGGGCGCCGATCGAGGCGCCGGAGTACCGCATCCGGGTCGCGAACATCTCGGAGAAGAAGGCCGCCTGCGGCGCGTACATGGCGCCGTGCAGCACCAGTCCGCCCGTCACGGCCAGCAGCACGGCCGGGAAGCTCTTCGTGTCGATCAGAGCGAAGAAGGGGAAGGCCCACAGGCCCACGCCCGCCGCTCCCAGCAGGTACACGGGCCTGCGTCCGACGCGGTCGGAGAGCGCGCCCCAGGCGGGGATGACGGCGAAGTGCACCGCCGAGGCGATGAGCACGGCGTTCAGCGCGGTCTGCTTGCTCAGGTCCGCTTGCTCGACGGCGTAGACGAGGACGAAGGCGGTGATGACGTAGTAGCTGATGTTCTCCGCCATGCGGGCGCCCATCGCCACCAGGACGTCCCGCCAGTGGTCGCGGAGCACCGCCAGCAGCGGCAGCCGCTCGATCGTGGACTCCTCGGCCTCGCGGGCCTGCGCCCTGGCGAGCGCCGCCTTGAAGACGGGGGACTCGTCGACCGACAGCCGGATCCACAGCCCCACGATCACCAGCACGCCCGACAGCAGGAAGGGCACGCGCCAGCCCCACGAGGTGAAGGCGGCGTCCGAGAGCAGGGCGGTCAGCGCCGACAGGACGCCCGTGGCGAGCAGCTGGCCGGCCGGCGCCCCCGTCTGCGGCCACGACGCCCAGAATCCGCGGCGCCGTGCGTCACCGTGCTCCGAGACGAGCAGCACCGCGCCGCCCCACTCACCGCCGAGCGCGAAGCCCTGCACCAGGCGGAGCAGGGTGAGCAGCACCGGAGCGGCGACCCCGATGGCGGCGTACGTCGGCAGCAGGCCGATGCAAAACGTCGTGCCGCCCATGAGCAGCAGGCTCAGCACGAGCAGCCGCTTGCGGCCGAGGCGGTCCCCGAAGTGACCGAACACGAGGGCGCCCACCGGCCGGGCGGCGAAGCCGACCGCGTAGGTCAGGAACGACAGCAGGGTGCCGACCAGCGGGTCCTGCTCGGGGAAGAACAGCTTGTTGAAGACGAGCGCCGCGGCGGATCCGTAGACGAAGAAGTCGTACCACTCGATGGTGGTGCCTATGAGGCTCGCCGCGACGATTCTGCGGAGCGAGCCGGGTGCGGTGGGCGCGGGTGCCGGGGTTGCCATGGTCACCACTTCCGGGCGGGGGACGGGACGTTTCCGTGTCGCCACACCGTAGGAACGGCCCCGTCACGCTCACATGTGGTGGCACACCACAGTTGTCCGCCCCGGTATGCGGGCGGCCACCATGACGGTTTGCGCGGGCCGCGAGACCGGGGACCAGCCGGGCCGGCGAGGCCGGACCCATCGGTTTGAGGGGCCGGACCCGCCTGGAAAGACGGGGTGGCGGGCCGCCCGCGGGAGGGTCCATTCGAGTGGTCGCCGTTCACGAGATATCTTGATGTCGAGCAATGTTGCAGACGTGGAGCGGAGCACCGGTGACTGACTCGACCATCATCTATACGCACACCGACGAGGCGCCGGCGCTGGCGACGTACTCGTTCCTGCCCGTGATCCAGGCGTACGCGTCCACGGCCGGAGTCGCCGTGGAGACCCGTGACATCTCCCTGGCCGGGCGCATCATCGCGAACTTCCCCGAGTACCTGGAGGAGAGCCGGCGCATCCCCGACGCCCTCGCCGAGCTCGGCGCGCTCGCCAAGACCCCCGCCGCCAACATCATCAAGCTGCCGAACATCTCGGCCTCGATCCCGCAGCTGAAGGCCGCCATCGCCGAGCTGCAGGCGCAGGGCTACGCGCTGCCGGACTACCCGGACGACCCCAAGTCCGACGAGGACAAGGACGTCCGCGCCCGCTACGACAAGATCAAGGGCAGCGCCGTCAACCCCGTCCTGCGCGAGGGCAACTCCGACCGCCGTGCCCCCGCGTCGGTCAAGAACTACGCCAAGGCGCACCCGCACCGCATGGGCGCCTGGTCGGCCGACTCCAAGACGAACGTCGCGCACATGACCTCCGACGACTTCCGTTCCACCGAGAAGTCCGCCGTCATCGCCGAGGACGGCGCCCTGCGCATCGAGCTGGTCGGTGACGACGGCACCACCACCGTGCTGCGCGAGTCCGTGCCGGTGCTCGCGGGCGAGGTCGTGGACGCCTCCGTGATGCGCGTCGCCGTGCTGCGCGAGTTCCTCGGCGAGCAGGTCGCGCGTGCCAAGGCCGAGGGCGTCCTGTTCTCGGTGCACCTGAAGGCCACGATGATGAAGGTCTCCGACCCGATCATCTTCGGTCACGTCGTCCGCGCCTTCTTCCCCAAGACCTTCGCCCAGTACGGCGAGACCTTCGCGGCGGCCGGCCTCACCCCGAACGACGGCCTCGGCGGCATCCTCAAGGGCGTCGAGGCCCTGGCCGACGGCGCGGCGATCAAGGCCTCCTTCGAGGCCGAGCTGGCCGAGGGCCCCGCCCTGGCCATGGTCGACTCCGACCGGGGCATCACCAACCTGCACGTCCCGAGCGACGTCATCGTGGACGCCTCCATGCCGGCCATGATCCGCACCTCCGGCCACATGTGGGGCCCGGACGGCCAGGAGGCCGACACCCTCGCGGTGCTCCCCGACAGCAGCTACGCCGGCATCTACCAGGCCGTCATCGACGACTGCCGTGCGCACGGCGCGTTCGACCCGGCGACGATGGGCTCGGTGCCCAACGTCGGCCTCATGGCGCAGAAGGCCGAGGAGTACGGCAGCCACGACAAGACCTTCGAGATCCAGCACACCGGCACCGTCCGCCTGGTCGACCAGAACGGCGACGTCGTGCTGGAGCAGGCCGTCTCCGCGGGCGACATCTTCCGCGCCTGCCAGACCAAGGACGCCCCGATCAGGGACTGGGTCAAGCTCGCCGTCTCCCGCGCCCGCGCGACCGGTGACCCGGCGGTGTTCTGGCTGGACGCGGAGCGCGCCCACGACGCGAACCTGATCGCCAAGGTCGAGCAGTACCTGCCGGAGCACGACACCGAGGGCCTGCAGATCGAGATCAAGTCGCCGGTCGAGGCGACGAAGTTCTCCCTGGAGCGCATCCGCCGCGGCGAGAACACGATCTCCGTCACCGGCAACGTGCTGCGCGACTACCTGACCGACCTCTTCCCGATCCTGGAGCTGGGCACCAGCGCCAAGATGCTGTCGGTCGTCCCGCTGATGAACGGCGGCGGCCTCTTCGAGACCGGCGCCGGCGGCTCCGCGCCCAAGCACGTGCAGCAGCTGGTCAAGGAGAACTACCTGCGCTGGGACAGCCTCGGCGAGTTCCTGGCCCTCGCGGTCAGCTTCGAGCACCTGGCGACCACCACGGGCAACGCCCGCGCCCAGGTGCTGGCCGACACCCTCGACCGCGCCACGGGCACCTTCCTCAACGAGGACAAGTCGCCCAGCCGCCGGCTCGGCGGCATCGACAACCGCGGCAGCCACTTCTACCTGGCCATGTACTGGGCCCAGGAGCTGGCCGGGCAGACGGACGACGCGGATCTGGCCAAGGCCTTCGGCCCGCTCGCCCAGACGCTGACCGAGAAGGAGCAGGCGATCGTCGACGAGCTGAACGCCGTGCAGGGCTCCCCGGCGGAGATCGGCGGCTACTACCAGCCGGACCCGGCCAAGGCCGCGGCCGTCATGCGCCCGTCCGCGACCTTCAACGAGGCGCTGGCGACGCTCGCCTGACGCGACACGCGTACGACGCGAGCGCGGCGCGCGAACTCAGGACGACGCGAACCGCCCCGGCTGGTGATCCAGCCGGGGCGGTCCCGTGTCCGGGGCGGCGCGTGCCCTACGCGAAGACGCCGTCCAGCCAGGCCTGCCAGCGCTCGCCGGACCGCTCGCCGTCCGCGCCCGGGGCGAAGTCGTGCACGCTGACGCCGACCGGGGCGCCCCAGTGGTTGCGGCCGAAGACGCGGTACATCGCGTCGCCGGTCCGCAGGCCGACGAAGTACCGGTCGCGGTAGTCGACCACGGCCTCCACCGCCCTGGCGCCGGGCAGTTCGACCCGTACTTCGGCGCCTTCGATGGCGTCGTCCGGCACCCCGAGGGCCCGGGCGACGACCTCGAGGGCGTCCGGCGCGGTCGACGCGGTGGGCCCGTTGACCGTGGCACCCCGGTGGGCGGTGTCCGCGCAGGTGACGCGACGGAACGCCAAGGGCCCCATCGCGTTACAGCGTGGTACTGCACCCCGTACCGCGCGGCTCCTAAGGTCAGCCGTCAAGCGGCCCGGAGTTCACCTCCGCGGCCCGCCCATTGCCGCGACGTCGGAGGGAAGACCGATGAGTCGAGTAGTGCGCGCCGCGCTCGTCCAGACGAAGTGGACCGGCGACAAGGAGTCGATGACCGACCTGCACGAGCGGTACGCCCGCGAGGCCGCCGGTCAGGGGGCGCAGGTGATCGGCTTCCAGGAGGTGTTCAACGCCCCGTACTTCTGCCAGGTGCAGGAGCCCGAGCACTACCGGTGGGCGGAGCCGGTGCCGGACGGCCCGACGATCGTGCGGATGCAGGCGCTCGCCAAGGAGCTGCGCATGGTGATGGTCGTCCCGGTCTACGAGGTCGAGCAGGCGGGCTTCTACTACAACACCGCCGCCGTGATCGACGCCGACGGCGGTTACCTGGGCAAGTACCGCAAGCACCACATCCCGCAGGTCAGGGGTTTCTGGGAGAAGTACTACTTCAAGCCCGGCAACCTGGGCTGGCCGGTTTTCGACACGGCCGTCGGCAAGGTCGGCGTCTACATCTGCTACGACCGCCACTTCCCCGAGGGCTGGCGCGCGCTCGGCCTCGCCGGCGCCGAGCTGGTCTACAACCCCTCCGCCACCTCGCGCGGGCTGTCGGCCTACCTGTGGCAGCTCGAGCAGCCGGCCGCGGCCGTCGCCAACGAGTACTTCGTCGCCGCCATCAACCGGGTCGGTCAGGAGGAGTACGGCGACAACGACTTCTACGGCACGTCCTACTTCGTGGACCCGCGCGGCCAGTTCGTGGGCGACGTCGCCTCCGACAAGGAGGGGGAACTGCTCGTGCGCGACCTGGACTTCGGGAAGATCGAGGAGGTCCGCCAGCAGTGGGCCTTCTACCGCGACCGCCGCCCCGACGCCTACGGCCCGCTGACCGAGGCGTGAGAAGAGGGAGGGAACCCGTGAGCCGAACCCTGATCCGCGGCGGCCTCGTCATCACCGCCGCCGAGGAGGTGCACGCCGACGTCCTCGTCGATGGCGAGCGGATCGTCGCGCTCGCCGCCGCAGGCAGCACCGTCGCGGAGAGCTGGACGGCCGACACCGTCATCGACGCGAGCGGGAAGTACGTCATCCCGGGCGGGGTGGACGCGCACACCCATATGGAGTTGCCCTTCGGTGGCACCTTCGCCTCGGACACCTTCGAGACCGGTACCCGGGCCGCCGCCTGGGGCGGGACGACGACGATCGTGGACTTCGCGGTGCAGTCGGTGGGCGATTCGCTACGCGCCGGTCTGGACGCCTGGCACGCCAAGGCCGAGGGCAACTGCGCCGTCGACTACGCGTTCCACATGATCGTGTCGGACGTCGACGAGAACAGCCTCAAGGAGATGGACCTCCTGGTCGAGGAGGGCGTCACCTCCTTCAAGCTGTTCATGGCCTACCCCGGTGTGTTCTACAGCGACGACGGCCGCATCCTGAGGGCGATGCAGCGTGGCGCCGGCAACGGCGGCCTGGTCATGATGCACGCGGAGAACGGCATCGCCATCGACGTGCTGGTCGAGCAGGCGCTGGCGGCGGGGAAGACCGATCCCCGCTATCACGGGGAGGTGCGGCGGGAGTTGCTTGAGGCCGAGGCGACCCACCGCGCGATCCGGCTGGCCGAGGTGGCCGGTGCGCCGCTCTACGTCGTCCACGTCTCCGCCGAGCAGGCGGTCGCGGAGCTGGCAGCGGCGCGCGACCGCGGGCTGAACGTGTTCGGTGAGACGTGTCCGCAGTATCTGTTCCTGTCGACGGACAACCTGGCGGAGCCGGACTTCGAGGGTGCCAAGTACGTCTGTTCGACGCCGTTGCGGCCGAGGGAGCATCAGGCGGCGCTGTGGAGGGGGTTGCGGACGAACGATCTGCAGGTGGTGTCGACGGATCACTGCCCGTTCTGCTTCGTGGGGCAGAAGGAGCTGGGGCGGGGTGACTTCTCGAAGATCCCCAATGGTCTGCCGGGGGTGGAGAACCGGATGGACCTGTTGCACCAGGCGGTGGTGGAGGGGCACATCAGCCGTCGCCGGTGGATCGAGATCGCGTGTGCGACGCCGGCGCGGATGTTCGGCCTGTACCCGCGCAAGGGCACGATCGCGCCGGGTGCGGACGCCGACATCGTGGTCTACGACCCGGACGCGGAGCAGGTCGTCTCCGCGGCCACGCACCACATGAACGTCGACTACTCGGCCTACGAGGGCAAACGGGTCACCGGACGGGTGGAGACCGTCCTGTCCCGCGGCACCGTCCTGGTCGACCAGGACCGATACCTGGGCCGGGCCGGCCACGGCCGCTACCAGCCCCGTGAGACCTGCCAGTACCTCGT
>NZ_JBYIQP010000134.1:0-10032 GCF_057707665.1 Actinacidiphila sp. bgisy167
CGTGAAGTAGAGGCTGTCGACCCCCGGCACGTCCCGCAGCTGACGCCGGGTGATGTCACCGGCGGGTGCCTCCAGCTTCACCACGTCCGCACCCAGCCAGGCCAGCAACTGCGTCGCCGACGGACCCGACTGGACATGCGTCATGTCCAGAACACGCACACCCTCCAAAGCCTGCGTCACAACGGCCACCTCGCATCCAACGACGGGTCAGGAGTGAGAACCAGGATTCCATACTGCAGATTGCATACCGTATGGACTAACCATGGTCGCGGCCCGCACGGTGGATGTCCAGAGAGCGCGGGCAGGAATTTCGCGTGCCGGCTGGCCGGGACGGGGCCGCGCCGTGCCACCGCGCCCGGTCCGGCCACCGGTCGGGCCGGGCGTGCTTCCCGCTTTATGCGTCGCGCGCGTTCGGGTCCTGTGCGAACATCTGCCGATGCTCACACTCACCGATGAACTCGGACACCTTTCCTACGTCGTCGACGGCGACGGACCGCCCGTCGTCCTCCTGCACGCCGGCGTCGCCGACCACCGCATGTGGAACGCCGTCGCGCCCGACCTGGCGGGGCAGCACACCGTCATCCGGTACGACCTGCGCGGCTTCGGCGAATCCGCCCCACCGAGCGGCCGGTTCAGGGAAACCGACGACCTGCTCCGCCTCCTCAACCACCTCGGCCACGCACGGGTCAGGCTCGTCGGCGCCTCCTGGGGCGGCCGCGTGGCCGTGGACTTCGCCCTCGCCCACCCGGACCGGGTGCACTCCCTGGTGCTGCTCGCCCCACCGTGGCCGGGATACGACTGGTCAGCGGAGATGGTCGCGTACGACGAAGCCGAGACGAAGGCCCTGGCCGCGGGAGACCTGGACGCCGCCGTCCGCGTCAACCTGGACATGTGGCTGCGCGGGCCCGCGCGGGCGTGGGAGGACGTCGCCCCCGAGCTGGCCGACCGGCTCCGCGACCCGATGCGCACGTCACTGGTCAACCAGGAGGCCGTCGCCCGGCACTCCGACGGCCCCGGCAGCGGCGACATCACCGCAGTCTCCGTCCCCACGCTGATCGGCGTCGGCGCACTCGACGTCCCCGACTTCCAGGACATCGCCCGCCGCTATGCCGCCCATATCCCCGGTGCCATTCTGGTCGAGTTCACCACCGCCGCTCACCTGATCGCACTGGACGCGCCCGCCGAACTCACCACGCGGCTCCTTCCCTTCCTCGCCCGCTAGACCGGGGAGCGGCGGCTCGCCCGGGAGCCTCCCGCTCCCGGGCGCCGGACGCCCCCCCATCACGTGCGCGTACGCGGACCGCGACACCGCCCTCGCGTCGCCGACCTGCCGGCACCGCACGGAACCCGCCGCTACAGCAGGACCAGCAGCTTCGTCCCCGGGACGAGCTTCCTGTTGACCGAGGTCGACTGGACGAACACGGTGTACGCCGCGTTGCTCCCCGGGGTCACCGTCACCTCCGTCGCCGGCAGGCCCAGGATCTGCCGTGCGGCCGGCCCCGTGAACACCTTCCCGGTCATCCGGCCGGTGGCCGCGTCCTTCTCCGCCACGGCGATCTTCTTGCCGGCCTGAATCTTCTCGCGCTTGGACAGTTCGTAGAAGGCGCAGCCGGTCGTGTACCGGTGGCCCGCACGGGTGACGAAATCACGGATGGACGTCTGCTGGTCCACGGGGATCAGCACGTAGCCGCCGGTGTCGAGGGCCTGGAGGCTGGACTTCACATCGGCCGAGCTCAGATCCTGTCCCATCGCGAACAGGTTCCTCGTTCCGCGCACCCCCTGTTCGCGGTCCCGCAGAAACCTCGTCGCGGCCGTCTTGACCGTGCCGATCGCCTCTTCGACGCCCTGGGCCGAGTCCGCGTCCCAGATGGAGATGTTGCCCGTGGGGAAGCCGTACTGCTGAGCGGTGCGCTTGGCCAGGGAGTTCGGCACCAGGATGGCGGACGTCCAGTGCTCCGGCAGGTTGTTCATCCTGTCCGTGATCCTGCCCCGCCACTCGTCCAGCACCGCGCGGCCGCCGGGCAGGCGGTCGTGGCGCGCGCCCGTGCTGTCGGCCCCGGAGGCGTTCTCCTCGCCGTCGGTGACGACGACCTCGAGGAAGCTGTGCTCGCCGTACTCCTCCCATATGTGGCCGAGGTCGTCGAGCGCCTTCAACGACGCCTGGATCAGCGCCGTCGCCCCGTTCTCGACCGTGTACAGGCCGCGCATGGACGGCAGGTGCTTGACGTCCATGTCCCACACCAAATTCTCCACGAGGTGGTCGAAGGCGTAGAGGCTGATCCGGGTCTCATGGCCGAGCCGGTCGGACTCCTCCTTCAGCCCCTTCACGAACTCGTCGACCACACGGACGAGTTGCTCCGAGTGACCGCTCATGGAGCCGGACTTGTCGATGACAAGGGCGACATGGTTCACAAAATGCTTCTTGAGCCGGTCCTTCACCGTAGCGCCCATCGCGCCACCCCTTCTCTCGATTCCCGTGGAACCCCCGCGGCCCGCGGCAGCGCCCTGTGGTGACCGGACGTCCCGGCCGGGCCTGCCGGTCGCCCCTCCGGTACGCCCGCCGTAGCGGACTCGCCGGAGCGATCGGTGACATGCTGTCGCCAGGAGAGCTTCGGAACGCCCTCATCCGCCGGTCGGCACACCTCTGCCCGGGATCGCGACACCCGGCAGAGGCTCTGGCCGTCCAGATGATGGCTTCACTCTAGGGAGCGGCACTGACAATGACGGCGATGCCGGATTCCGGCGGCCGGGGCCGGGGACCGGAGCCCTGGCGCCGCCTCTCGCCGACCGGAGCCCTCCGGGACGCCCCTCGAAGGAGCGGCCCCGTACGCGCGTGATCCTCTGGTGCACGGCAGGGCCGCATGCCACGTGCCCAAGGGGCGTTAAAGCCGCATGCCACTTGTTCATAGGGTATTAAAAAGGGCAAAACTCGCCTTCGACCGCTGTATCGTGGGTCGCGGCCCGCGATCGGTGCAGGAGGAGGCCCCCATGACACATCGGCTCTTCGACCTGGGGCTGCTGGCTCCCCGCGAGCGCGCGGATGCCGTCCGTGAGCTGTCCCGCAGGCTCAACGGCCCCATCGAGGTGGATCTCCCGCCGAACCTGCACCACCTGAGGGCCGTCGCGACCATCAACAAGGTGGGAGCAATGAGGGTCTCCAGGCTCGACTGGAACCTGCCCGGCCTCCGGCGGGCGACCACTCCGTCGGCGGACGACACGGCGCCGCAGGTCCTCGTGGCTCTCCAGGAGGCGGGGGTCACCCGATTCCAACAGGGCGGCAGGCAGGGGGAGATACGGGCAGGAGATCTCACGGTGATCGAGAACGCGAAGCCCTACGAGGTCGTCTTCCAGGGCATGGTACGTGCGGTCGTCGTTCGCGTTCCCGCGGATCTCCTGGGGCTGCGGCCGTCCCTGCTCGACCGGGTCACAGCGGTGCGGATCGGTTCGGATCGCCCGATCGTGAATGCCGCCGTCGCCTTTTTCACGCGGTTGGCCCGCAGCCAGGCCGCTGTCGGCGAGACCGAGGCAGCCCTGTTCGCACAGCCCTGCGTCGATCTGATCAGGGCCGTGGTCACCTCGGGCATCGGCCGCGACGACCTGGCCGGCGGACCTTTGAACAGGACACTCCTGCACCGCGTGGAGGAGTATGTCCGCCTCCATCTGACGGAACCCGACCTGACCGCCGCACGCATCGCCGCGGAGCATCACGTCTCCGTACGCCAGCTCTATCTGACCCTGTCCCGAGCGGGAATCACACTCGGCGACTGGATAAGGACTCAGCGCCTCCAAGAAGCCAGGAAGGAACTGGCGTCGCCCGCGCACCAGTACATGACGATCGAGGCGATCGCGCACCGGTGGGGGTTCAGCAGCGCACCGCACTTCAGCCGCGTTTTCAAAGCGGCGTACGGTGTGAGCCCGCGCGAGTGGCGCCTCGACAACCGTGCGCTCTCAGGCAAGATCGCACTCTGAGGACTGCCGCTGCTGCGCGGCCACGACCGGCCCACCACGACAGTCCACCGTCCGATCGCGACCGCGGCCTTGAGGCGCCCATGAGGGCCGCACCCGCCGGCTTCCCGTCCTCGGACGCACAGATCACAACCCCGCCGGCCGCGGTCAACGCTACGCGGTACCCAGGGCGCCGTCTTGCCTTTCCGTGCACGGATCGGCCGCATCCTTGCCCGCCCGTGCAGGGATTCGGGCCCGATGCACCAGGTCCGGTTCCCCCCCAGGAGCCGGCCGCCGAAGTGCCGGGCCCTCGGCGGCGGGCCGCACCGCCGACCACGGCGGCCGCGCCGGGCGGCCGGGGCCATCGAACGGGTGCCGCACAGTGCATCAGGAAGACCCGAACAGGGGCTTACGGGCCATCGGTACGCGCCCCGCACCGTTGCACACCAGGCACCGAGCAGGGGTCACATCGGACCTCGCCTTGGTTGCCTTCTCAACTGCTTCGCTCTACTGTCGCCACCGACGACGAAGTCGGCACCGAGCACGTGCTCCGCGGCCAGGGCGGGCGCCCTGGGAGCGGCCACCTCGTGTGCGCCCCCGCGAACCGGACCAGGTTCCGCGCAGCCCGATCGCCTCTCGACGGGACCGCCGAACCGCACCGGCTCCCGGCCCGTGTGAGCCCTCCCCCGGCCAGGCACCGCTTGCGCGGCCGACGCACGCCGCACCGACGAAAGGCACGACATGACCAAGATCGCAGTCATCCTCGGCAGCACCCGTCCGGGGCGCAACGGCGCCGCGGTGGCGGAGTGGGTTCTCGACATCGCCAAGCAGCGCTCCGACGCGGAGTTCGAGCTCGTGGACCTGGCGGACTATCCTCTGCCGCTCCTCGACGAGGTGATTCCCCCGTCGCTCGGGCAGTACCAGAACGACCACACCAAGGCGTGGGCGTCGAAGATCGCCGAGTTCGACGGCTATGTGTTCGTCACCCCGGAGTACAACCACTCCACCACGGGCGCCCTGAAGAACTCGCTCGACTACCTCTACGCGGAGTGGAACAACAAGGCCGCCGGCTTCGTGGGCTACGGCGCCGCCGGCGGGCACCGCGCCGTGGAGCACCTCCGCCTCATCGCGAGCGAGCTGCAGATCGCCACGGTGCGCGCGCAGGTCGCGCTGTCCCTCCTGTCCGACTTCGAGAACTACAGCGTCTTCAAGCCGGGCGCGCACCACCAGGCCACCGTGGAGACCATGCTCGACCAGCTCGTCAGCTGGTCGAAGGCCCTGCAGCCGCTGCGCGCCGGCACCTGACCGACCTCCGCCGAGCCGCCCCGCCGCTTTTCCGATCCGCCACCCCGGCCCGTGGCGGCGGCCGGTGGTCCGGCGGGGCCGGCTCCGCCCCCGCCAGGCGAGCACGGGCGGGTCGGCCCCGGCCAGGGAAGGCCCCGCCCCACGCGGGCGTCCCCGCACCCGTACGGTGATGGACGCCGGCACCCAGGGTGCCGTTGGGACACTTTTAGATTCTGGTTATAATTTGCAACCGCGCCGGTCGCCCAGGGGGCACAGCCCCTGCTCCGACGCGGCGCCACATCACACGCGCGGGATGACACGACGGGCGACCGCGACCGCGTGACTCGAAGCACAAGGAACACCATGACTTTTGACGATCCGCTCACCCATGTGTCGCCCGCTCAGGCGGCCGAGCTCGCATCGGTGGTGAGCGGTCCGGTCCTGCTTCCTGGCGACGCGGGTTACGACGCCGAATGCGGGCTCTTCAACCTGAACGTGGCCCTCGAGCCGGCGCTCGCGGTAGGCGCCGCCGATGCGGCCGACGTGCAGGCGGCGATCCGCTTCGCGGCCCGCGAGGGCCGGCCCGTGACGGTGAAGACCACGGGGCACCAGCAGGTCGACCCCGCCCGGAACGGGGTGCTGATCAGCACCCGGCGCATGAAGGGCCTCGTCGTCGACGCCGAGCGCCGACGCGCACGCGTCGAGGCCGGAGTGATCTGGCAGGAGGTGATCGACGCCGCCGCCACCGTCGGCCTCGCCCCGATGAGCGGCTCGGCTCCGCTGGTCGGCGTGGCCGGATACACCCTCGGCGGTGGACTCAGCCCCGTCCTCGGCCGCAGCCACGGATATGCGGCGGATCATGTGCGCTCGCTGGACGTGGTGACCGCCGACGGCGAGTTGCGGCACGTCACGGCGGACAGCGACGCCGAGCTCTTCTGGGCCCTGCTCGGGGGCAAGGGCAACTTCGGCGTCGTCACCGCGCTGGAGTTCGACCTGTTCCCGGTGACCCGGTTCTACGGGGGCGGGATCTACTTCCCCGGCGAACGTCTCGCCGACGTGCTGCACACCTGGCGCACCTGGCAGGCGGCGATGCCGGAGGAGATGAACTCCTCGGTGGCCGTGCAGCGGCTGCCTCCGCTGCCCGAGTTGCCGGAGCCGCTGCGGGGGGCGTTCGTGGTGCACGTGCGGTTCGCCTTCCTCGGCCCGGTGGCCGAGGGCGAGCGGTTGATCGCCCCTGTGCGCGCGGCCGCCCCGGCGCTCATCGACACCGTGGGCGAGATGCCCTACACCGCCATGGGCGCGATCCACATGGACCCCCCGACGCCGATGCCCTACTCCGACCGCACGACGATGCTGCGCGAGTTCCCCGCCGAGGCGGCCGACAAGCTCGTCGAGCTGCTCGGCCCTGAGTCGGACTCCCCGCTCGTGAGCGTGGAGCTCCGCATGCTCGGCGGTGCCCTCGACCGCGAGCCCGCGGTGCCCAACGCCGTCTCGACCCGGGGGCTTCCCTTCGTCCTCTTCGGTTTCGGCGTGGGCGCCCCGGACCAGGCCGGCTACCTGGGCGGCAAGCTCGACGAGGTCATGGACGCGATGGAGCCCTGGGCGGACCGGCGCCGGATGGTCAACTTCCTCTCCACCGAGGAGGCCACCGACCCCGAGCGGTTGAGCGAGGTCTACGGCGCCGAGCGCTATCAGCGCCTGACCGCGGCGAAGAAGACGTACGACCCGACCAACATGTTCCGGGTCAACCACAACATCCTGCCGGGCTGACGGAGTCCGGCCCCGTGGGCCGGACCCTTCTGTCCGGCCCACGGGTTCCCGTCGGCTTTCGAGGCGCCGCGCCCACAGCCGCGTGGCCGACGGGGCCTACGGAGCGGACGCAGCGGCTCGCGCAGCCTGACGCAGTACTCGGCCCGACGGGCCGGACATGAGGATCGGGCCGCGACCATCAGGTCGCGGCCCGGTCCTCATACCGATGGGACGAGTGTCCGAGGGGTGAGCTGACAACTGACGATACGGCTGTGGCGACGCGAGGGAAGCTCCACCTGTACGACCGGACTTGAGCCATACGGTGCCGAGGACAGCTCGTCGGCTGAGGTGACCTCCTCCTCACCCGCGCAGCTGCCGGCTCCACATGCTCACGAGGCGCGTTTCTGTGGTCCCGGCCCCCGGCAGCACACCCGGTCGGTGGCCACGTTGCACAGGCTCACCGTTCTGGACACTCAGACCAGTTCGAGTCCTCCATCGATCGTGAGGACCTGGCCCGTCAGCCAGTTCGCAGTGGGATCCGCGAAACGGACGATCCAGGCCGCCACTTCCTGCGGCTCACCCCTCCTGCCCAGGGGGATCTGTGCCGCCTGCTCCTTCTTGACCCGGACCACGTCCTCCTCCGTGAGCCCGGACCTGGCCAGCGCCTCACTCTCGGTCGGGCCGGGGGCGATGCAGTTCACCCTGACTCCGTCCTGGGCCAGTTCGACTGCCCAGGTACGCGTCAACTGCTCCAGGGCGGCCTTGCTCGCCGCGTAATGGGCGGCGCCCGGCTGCGGACGGTGGCCGTACGTGCTGGAGATGTTGATGATCGAGCCCTTGCTCAAGCGCAGATGAGGCAACGCCGCCTGGGCGAGCATGGTGGGCGCCACGACGTTCAGGTCGAACAGATCGGCGACGCGCACCCGTGTCACCTCGTCGAGCGAGACGCGCGCGGTGGCGCCGGCATTGTTCACCAGCACATCAAGCTGCCCCCAGCGGTCGACGGCCGCGCCGATGATCAACGCGGGCGCCTCGTCCAGACGCACGTCGACAACCAGGGTGGAGATGTCGGGATGCAGGCCGGCGAGCTCCTCCAGCGCACTCTGGCGCCGACCCACACCAAGGACACGTGCCCCCGCCTCGGCCATCGCGATCGCCGTGGCCCGGCCGATCCCGGAACTGGCGCCGGTGACGATCGCGACGCGGCCGTCGAGCGGGCGACTGGGCTGATGCTCCATCGGGCTACTCCTTGGACCTTGCCAGGCAGAAGTCGAGCGGTACGACGAACATGTTTGACGCACCTGTCATGCATCATAACTCCGTCGCTGGAGGACGACTTAGGGTCGCCACATGGCCGGCAAGCGGACATCGGTGAGGAGCAGGTGCTCCATCGCGCCCGAAGATCGTCTGGGTGAAGGGCTACGGGGAAGCGACCCTGCGGGACGTCGCGACCGCGACAGGTGTCCTGCGCGGTTCCCTCTGCAATGCCTATCAGGACAAGGAAACGCTCTTCCTTCACATCGTCGAGAGGTACTCACGCACGTTCCTGTCCGGCAACGGCAACGTCGCCGTACTCCTGGCGCAACCGGACATCGACCGTGCACTCGCCGACCTCCGGGACTTCACGATCAATCGCTGACCGAGGGAAGCCCTCCGCCCGGCTGCCTCTCCACCAGAACCGCGCTCGATGCGAAGAGCGAGGACGAACGCATCGATGCCGCCCCACGCCGTCTGCTCGACAGCCTTCACGAACTCATTCGGGAACGCCTTCAGGAGGAGGACGCTCGCGAACGGCTGACCATGCCCCCGACGGAAGCGGCGCGTGTGGAGCCGACCATCACGAGGGGAAGCGCCGCATCGGATGCGTCGCGTCCATCACGACGCCGAAGGGGCGCGAGCCACGACGAGTCCATTCCTGCGCACGCTGCCGACCCCCGACCGCGATGGGGACAGATTGCGTGCCACCCTCGGCTGCGCCGAAAAGGTCGCGCCCGACGAAGCGTTCGGGATCACGATCAGCTGCGAAAACGCACAAAGGGCCCCGATCCGTCAGATCGAAGCCCTCGTCCGTGTACCGCTGTGACGAGTGTCCGAGGGGGGAATTCAACCATTCGCCAACCAATCATGGGCATCCGGCGAAATTTCACTTGGGTAGCCGTCCGCAACTTGCAGAATACGCTACGTGCCCTGGCCCCTGCGGCTGAGCTCGCCGACGGAGCCCCCCCGCACGGCGGCTTGTGGACTGATCACGCGGCGAGCAGTCTGAGCGACAGCCGAGGGCACTGCTCTCTCTCCCGAGACCCTCGCGCAAAGGCAGGCCCCCACCGCGGCGAAGCGACGGGGGCCTGCCGGACCAGCACGATCCCGAACTGGAACCTGCGGCGGAACGTCAACTCGCCCGATCAAGAACGATGCCGCTCGTCGCCACGGTTGGAGGACCATGAGCGCCGTTCACCCAGGTGCCTCAACCGGTGCGCGTTCCTGTCGGTCAAAGCTGACCGCCACCGGCGTCACGTGTCGGCAAACCTGACACGTCTCACATCAGCCGCACCCCCTGCGGCCCGCCCGTCAGGATGTTCCTGGTGAGCTCGGCGATCCAGGCTTCGCCGCAGATCTCGCCGCCCGGTCCAGCGGCCGGCCTCCCGGCCTGGGAGGCCGGCATCTTGAGCACGGCTTGGTACCACCACGCCCAGATGGTGTGGTGGGCCGCCGTGATCAGGCTGTCCCGGCGCCTGGCCGGCGATGCTCCTCGCTGGCCGGAGAAACGTCCCGGGCGACTGCTCCGGGCACGGGCATGAACCGTCCGTCTCTCGCCCGCACCAGCCAACCCCGCTTCTCCAGCACATATTGATCAGAAGCTCATGGAGTTCTCGTTCAGGACGTAGCGGACGTGCGGGCCGCCGAAGTAGCCGCGGACGATGTGTGGCTGACGCTGGCGTCTGCGGAAGAACCGGCGGGTCTCCGCGGCAAGTTCGGCCTGGTTCCGGGCCCGGTGTTGCTTGGGGAGGCTGTGCTTGAGGTCGGCGTTGACCAGCTCGTCGGGGTTGAGTTCGA
>NZ_JBYIQP010000135.1:0-9520 GCF_057707665.1 Actinacidiphila sp. bgisy167
GCTGAACCGGGTCCCCTGGCGGCGCGGCCACCGGGCGCGGTGCTCACCCTCGACGGGGACCGGGGGACGCCGTCGAATGCCGTTTGACCGGCCGAAAGTTGCCCGTGTGCTCCGGCCGTCGGCCCTCTGGTAGACGCCCGGGGCGCTCCTACGGCGCGGGCCGGTCCGGCGGAAGGCGGGTGTGGGACTGTTGTGGGGGCCATGGGCGCGTCGTGGGGCTGGCTCCTGCTACACAGGGCCGCACTGCGGCAGCCAGCAGTGTATGGCGGGGACGTCGTTCTCTATGACGAGCCGGGTGAAGTCCCGGGCGGCGACGTCTTCATCCGGTAGTCCGAGTTCGACGCGCAGAAACGGTCAGCGTTTCCATGTTCGCCGACTGCCGAGGATCGAGTGCCTCGGCGATCTGGATAGCCATGGTCTCCTCCCGTCTGACGGAGACCCAGGTGACGGACTGTCCCCAGCAGATCCAGATCGGGTCCTGCAGCATGCGCACGACGCCTTCCGGCTGCTACGCCCATTCCACGCCCAGCTCGCGCAGGGCGGCCCGCTGCTCCACGGTGAGTGCGTTGTGGCAAAGGGAGTCCCTGTTCGATGAACAGGGACTTCTTGTGTGTGGGGCATGATCGCGACGGGGTAGGGGCAGGCAGCGGACGGCTTGTTGTGGATCGAGGAGGGTGCGATGCCGTCGGTGCTGGGGTTGATGGAACGGCGTGAGGCGCGGGCGAGGCAGGATCTGGAGTCCTGGACGGAGGTTCTGGAGCAGGCTCAGGCGGAGGTGGATGCCGCGCGGGAGCGGCTCGAGCGGGCCCGGGTGGGGCGTGAGGAGCTCGTGTCGGTGCTGGCCGAGGAGAGCCCGGTGAATACGCCGGTTTCCGTGCCGTCTGGTGGTGAGGCGGCTGCCGGCGTGGGATCGAGCGGCTTGGGCGCGGGGCATGGCGAGAGGCCGCCGGTGTGGCGGTCGGGCATGGGCGAGGAGGTGCTCAGCGGCCTCTATCGGGAGGTGTTCGTCGCTGCGGTGGCTGCTTCGGGGCCGGTGAACGGGGTGGAGCTGACGCGGGCGGTGGGCCGGGAAGCGGAGGTCAAGAACGAGGTGGAGAAGTTCCGTCACCGTGCCTACGTGCTGGAGAAGCGGGGGTGGCTGGTGCGGGCGAGAGACGGACGGTTCATGCCCGCGCCCGGAGCAGTCGCCCGGGGCGTTTCTCCGGCCAGCGCGGAGCGTCTGCGGCCAGGCGCCGGGACAGCCTGATCACGGCGGCCCACCACACCATCTGGGCGTGGTGGTCGGGGCGGCGTTCGTGGTCGCGGTTGAGGCGGCGTGAGCGCGAGAGCCAGCTCAGCGTGCGCTCCACCACCCACCTGCGGGCCAGAACGACGAAGCCGCGCTGCCCGTCGGATCGGCGCACGACCTCGATCCGGACTCCGTGGCGGGCGAACGCCTTCGCCAGCGCCGGACCCTGGTAGGCACTGTCGACCCACACCAGCTTCAACAGCCGGCCCGGCTGGTCCATGAACGTCTCCAGCAGCGTGGGGGCGGCCTTGGAGTCGTGCACATCGGCCGTGGTCACGGTGACCTCCAGGAGCAGGCCCTCGGAATCGGTCAGGATGTGGCGCTTGCGCCCGTCACGTGACTTGCCGCCGTCGTATCCGCGGCTGTCCTCGCCGACGGTCTCGGAGGCGTCCACCGACTGACTGTCGATGATTCCCGCACTGGGCTCGGCGTTTCGGCCTGCGCGTGCCCTCGCCGAACATCGCAAGCGTTCGTACAGCTCACGCACGTAGTCGCAGGCCCGCCAGCGGCGGAAGAAGTCGTAGACCGCCCGCCAGTACGGGAAGTCGACCGGCAGAGCCGTCCACTTCACACCGTTGTCGACCAGATAACGCACAGCGTCGAGCATCTCGCGGTGGCAGTACGCCTCCGGACGCCCGCCCCGCTTCAGGAGCCAGGCCGGCACCGGCATCGCCGAGCGGACCTCGGCCCACTCCGCATCCGTCATGTCACTGGGATAGCAGCCTGCCCGCAGCCCTGGATCGATCGAACCGAACCGGTGCACGTAGCAGTCACACCCAGGGGTGACCGCAGTGGACGCAGCCACAGTGGTACTGCTCAACTGATCAGACAACGGGCTTCCTTGGTCGTGCTGGTGTCGTAACCGCGTCACTACCAAGGGGCCCGTTCTCTCATGCCCACGGCCGCACCCGAACCTCAGTCCAGACGATCACCTGCTGCCGCTCGAACAAGATCCGGTTTGCCACAACGCACTGAGCTTGTCCCGCCGCTGCTTGGTGTTGGTGATCCATACGCCCAGCCTTACGGTCATTGGCTCTTCCTGGCCGTCGACCGCGATCGGTTCACCGTGTCCGCGGGGTACGGGCCGCCCCGCTCCTTCGCGCTCGATCCATTGCGCGAGGGCCGTCAGGCCGCGCTGGAACGCCTGCTGCGCCTTGCTCGATTCGTGCGCTGTGCCCTTCGGCGCCGCGCCCTCGCTCGTCGGGGCGGGCCGGATCCCGGCAGGCCGATCCGTGGCTGCGAATCTTCGAGCCGGCACAGGTACGCCGGATGGTGCGGGACCTGTCCGACACCGCCACGCTGGTCAGCGACGCATCTGACGAGCAGATGTGCCCGCGCTCCACCGTCCCGGTCCGGCGGATGCTCAGCCGGGTGCGCACAGCGGTCCGGGCAGGCTTCTCGCAGTACGCCGGCACCGGGCCCGCAGAGGAAGACCTGCTGGACCTGCGGGCCCTGGGGCAACGGTCCCGCACCCCGGCGGGCATTCGCCATTCCAAGACCGTCGACCTGCGCACCGTCGGACAACCGTGGCTGCGCAACCTGCTGCGGACCTGGACGATCCAGCAGCGCCCGAACGCAGACGATTTCGCCCGGACCCTATGGGGAGTCCAGCTGGCTTCCCAGGCAATGGCGTCCCGACCGGGCACCGACGACCCCGCGAAACTGCGCTACGACCACGTCACCGCGGTGGTCGAGGCCTTCCGCGCCGCACTCAAGCAGAACGGGGAGCCGGCCGGGTGGAGCTACCGGGTGTCCATCGCCAGCCACTTCTTCGCCCTGATCGACTACGGCCGCCGCTCCGGGGCCGTGAACGACCTCTCCGCCGCCTTCGTCCGCGACCCCGCCGCCCACCGCATCGCCCAGGAAGAAGCAAGCGAAGACGAGATCGGCAAGGCCATCCCCGAACCGGTGATCCGCCAGCTCGACGCACACCTGCACCTGCTAGGACAAGGCCGGGCCCGCGGCCAGCGCACTCTCGCTCCTGACGACCTGCAGCTGATGTACCAGACCTTGTACGTCCTGCTCAGGGACACCGGCAGGCGCCCCAACGAGATCGTGTCCCTGCCGCGGAAGTGCCTGGAAACCCGCCAGGACCAGACCTCCCTGATCTGGGACAACCACAAGGCCCGCCGCCACCGTAGACGCCTGCCCATTACCGCCTCCACCGCTCAGGCCACCCGCACCTGGCGCGAACGCCGCGACCAACTCCAGGCCACCCTGCCTCCCGCTGGCGTCGACTACCTCTTCCCGGCCCTGACACCCCTGGCAACCCGCAGGCACCTGCACACCAGCTACCTCAGCGAGACCCTGCGCCACTGGGTGGACTCCCTGCCGGTGCTGCACGCAGAAGGCAGCGACTCCGGCGGAGAGACGCTGCCCTTCGACCGCTCACTCATCTACGCCTACGCCTTCCGCCACTCCTACGCGCAGCGGCACGCCGACGCCGGAACGCCCCTTGACGTGCTGTCCGAACTCATGGACCACAAATCGGTCCGGACCACCCAGCGCTACTACACCGTCTCCATGCAGCGGAAACACGAAGCCGTCGCCAAACTCAGCGCCCACCGACGCCCGCCCGGAACAGCCTGCAGGGCTACCTCTTGTGTCCTCGCGCTGGCGGAACGGCATGTCGCCCTCGTGCCGCGGATCCGGCGCACGGCACAAACCGGCACCGAACTCCGCCTGTCGCAGATATCGCGCCCCGGTTCGCCGGCGAATTGCGCTCCTCCCTCACGAAGGGACGGCGACGCCGCGTCAGCACCACCTCCTCCCCAACCCTCCACCCCTCCGTCAGACCAGAGATCCCGGCAGACGCCCGCGACGTCCTGTTGTCGGTGCTGCATGGAAGACTTCTCCAATGACATTGAGGTCTCCCAGTTTTCTCGATCTAGAGACGCTGCTATCTCAGGCGGAGTACCACGACATCAAGGTCCCTGTGGCGCAGGACATCGTGGAGACGACAGTGAGCAAGCGCTCCGGCGGCGGCAAGGCCGGCCTCGGCGCGCTAGCCCTGAGTGGATCCGCAGGAAGCGACTTCCAGTTCCAGTCGACGTACAGCCTCGCTCCTCGGGAGAAGGCGACGGTCTCCAAGGTGATCGACGGTCTGATCCGCGAGAAGGCGGTCCACGTCAATCCTGTCGGCGACTCAGCGCTTCTCAAAGACGCTCTCAT
Source organism: Actinacidiphila sp. bgisy167 (assembly GCF_057707665.1). Lineage (NCBI taxonomy): Bacteria > Bacillati > Actinomycetota > Actinomycetes > Kitasatosporales > Streptomycetaceae > Actinacidiphila > Actinacidiphila sp. bgisy167. Next base: position 4,460 of record NZ_JBYIQP010000135.1, read on the forward strand.
TGAGATCGAGGGCAGCACGCGGATTACAGCGGCGAGCGTGATGAGCAAGGTGTTCTTTGTCTTCCGACGGCTCATGCTGGCCCGTGACATCAACGAGCTCAGCGAGCTTGCCAACCTGGATGTCGAGGATCCGGACGTAGCCGAGGCGATCCAGCGGGTCTACTTGCAGAACGAACTGCTCCCTCTGCCCATGCTCCTTGAGGTCACCGGAAGCTCGCTGCCCCACAAGGTGTACGTCAACGTACGCCCCGACTTCTTCATCGACGAAGCGTCGGCGGATCGGCTAGAGGGGGATCTGCGCGTCCTGGGTAGCGTGTACCGACTGATCCCGGAAGGCGAGTTCAGGGTCACCGACGAATGGCTCCTGCATGGGTGGGAGTTCATGATGCGACGCATCATGATGGCGCAGATTCAAGATGACCTCCAGGAGGTCACCCGACAGCTCAGCAGGCTGGGCCTGGATGTCCCCGACGACGATGTCCACGCGTACATCTCCGGTCCCGCCATAGTCATCGACGCTATCGCGTTGTACTGAACACTCTGTTTGCCTAGCCAACTTCGTTGAGACCGCCGCGGTACGTCGCTGGAACATGACCGGCGGCAGCTTCCAGGCTGACGAACCCGCACCCTGTTACCAGCGCATGCCGAGTGCGTCGAGTTCGGCCCGCCGTCCCTCGGTTAACTTCGCGGCGCGGCGGCGGGCGTTGGCCACGAACTGCCCCAGCTTGACCTCGGTTACGACCCCGTCGGGATCGGCCAGCCGCTCAATGTGCTTTCTGGCCGGCTGGAGGCTTCCCTCGCGGGCGTGGAACTGGCGGGCGGCCCGAAGGTTCACCGCCCATTTGTCGGCCTGTGTACGAGGCGCCTGCGGCCTCTCGGAGGGGTCCGCGGGGCTGAGGTGGAGCATGTTCTCCAGCATCCAGGCCTGCGCAGGCAGCAGGGCGTCCCATCGCAGACGCTGCGCCTGGACCCACGCCCCGAGATCCTCGCCCTGCACGCTCACCTGACCCGGCACGACAGGGAGCGGCTGGCCGGCCTCGATCAGCTTCCGGCACAGCCGGTAGGAGCGCTGCCACACCACGGGCCAGGACGGGCACCAGGACGGATCGATCGCCTCCAGCGCGTCGCGGCGTTCCTCGGACAGGGCGCCGGCGGTGGAGCCGACGGGCAGCCCTGCCTCGCGCCGCTGCGCGATGGTCTCTGCGAGCCTGCCGGCGGTGCGCTGGTTCTTCGTCCAGACGCCGACGGGGTAGCCGTTCCAGACGGCGGTGGCGGGTGGGAGGAGGTGCCCGTGTACGGCTGCCCACTGCCTCGCGGCGGACAGTCCTTCCTGCCAGGCGACGTCCCAGTGGGACCACACCATGCCCAGATCATCCAGTTCAGCAGCCCTCACGGGCTTTATTTCGCCTGCGTTGAATACCCTTCGCTGTTCCGCGATCCATGTTCCCAGGGGGAAAGCGGCGGGGTCCCAGTCGTCTGGTGTCGTGAACGCGTACGGCACGCGCAGATCGCCGTTTTCTTTCACGTATCGGGTGGCAGCCTGGATTCCAGCACGCCAGTATGCGTTTTCCGGCCGGAGGACACGCAGGCTCATGAACCGGGCCAGAATGGCCGGGTCACGCGGCGTCGAAAACGACAACAGACCCCGCGCCGGAGCTGAAAGAGCGCCCTCCCCGCCTGGGCCGCTTTCCCCGCCCAAGCCGCTGGTTGCGGCGGTCTCGGCGGCCGATGGTTTGGCGGTGCGGCTGTGGGCTTGCTGCTCTGCGAGTTGTTCGATGGTCTCGGTGTCGTGTGAGCGCAGTGCGGCCATGACCTTGGCCAGGCCGTTGTAGCCCTTGGAGGTGAGCATCGCGTCGGGGTCCTCACCGGGGGCCAGGAACACCGGCACCACCAAGGACGCGACCTTGCCCTCCCCGGGACGCATGCGCAGCGCCCGGCCGACGATCTGCAGGATGTCGACGGCCGATCCCCGCACATCCCCGAAGAACACGCTGTCGCAGCCCGGCGTGTCCACGCCCTCCCCCAGGATCCGAACGGAGCTCAGCAGCCGTAGCCGCATCGGCACCAGGCCGCCGTCGTCGCCTTGGCCGACCGGGTCGGCGAACGTTGCCAGCGTCGCCCGCCGACGGGCAGGGGAGTGTTCTCCGCACAACCACGAGGCCCACACCCGATCCGGCTCCGCATACGTGACGGGGTCGTGCTCCCACAGCCGACGGGCAACGGCCGGCACCCCAGCCGCCATGGCTTCGGCCTCACTGGTCCGGTAGTGGAAGGTCAGCATGCGGCGCAGGCCCCGCACCGCTGCGGTCTTCACCGCGGCCGTCTGCAAGGCCGCCAGCCGGGACCCGCGCACGCTGTCAGACCGGGACTCCATCCCCAGCAGCGCTGCCGCCTGCAGCTCCGGGTCGGTGACGTCGACACACACGACCTGATAGGCCGCGACCAGCCCCCGGTCCCGGGCCTGGGAGAGCGTCAACCGGTACGCCACGGCCCCGAACACGCCGTCCGGGTCGTCTTCCATGCTGGCCACCAGCACCGGCCCCGCCCCACCCCCACCCCCACCCCCGCGCCCGCCCCCGCCATCGGTGTCTGGCGCTTCCCACACTCGCGGCGTGGCCGTCATGTACAACCGCCGGTCGGCCGGGATCCGCGTGTTGTCGTGGACCGCCGCCCACGGCTTCCCAGCCCTGCCACTGGTCCGGTGCGCCTCGTCCACGATGATCAGCGACCAGGGCGAAAGGCCCGCCGCATGGGCCCGTTGGAGGGTGCCCATGCCGACCGAGGCGTACGTGGCGAACACGGTGACGGTCTCCAGCCCTCGTGTCCACGCGATCAGCTCGTCCACGTCCGTGGTGCATGCGAACGGCGCCTCATCTGCCCGCAGGGAGCAGATCCCGTAGAACGGCCCGCTGCGGCCGCCGGTACGCCACGCGGCCGCCATCTGCGTCAGCAGATCCAGGGTCGGCACCAGCACCAGGACCCGGCCCGCCCGCAGCTTCCGCGCGGTGAGCACGCCGATGAACGTCTTGCCGGAACCGGTTGCCGCGATGACCTGCGTCCGCAGACCCTGCGCAGGCATGTCCTGCCCCGGAGCCAATTCAAGGGCCCGCATGGCCGCATCAGACGCTTCAATCTGATGCGGCAGCGGGTCCATTTCCGTCATCACGGAATACATCTCCACCATAGTCACCATGGGCCTGGTCAGCACCCCAGCCCGGGACGGTGCCAGCTGTGCTCCGGGGGTGCTGTGTGACTCCAAAGCCTAGCGGGCCCACAACTTTGACGCACATATCTCGTGCCGAGCAGAAGAACAGAAACGACCGCACCACGCCAGCCCCACAGACCAGAAGCGATCGACTGCACAGTGCGCAGGGCTGTGCAAGCCGCGCCCCATCTCCCCCCACCGGGGAACCCGAGAATCAAAACCCCCATCCGGGGCACCCCAAGAGACAGCACAGCACCCGGCCCGGACACCGACCCCCTGGAGACCCCGTGACCACCTACGTCATCACCGTGCCCGGCACCTTCACGCGCGGCATCCGTGACACCCAGCGCTCCGAACTCGAACACCAGCTACGGCCACAGGACCCGAAGAACACCGACCTTGGCGAAAGCGAGGAACTGAGCCTCCTCACACTCCAAGACGACGGCAACGCATTCTCCGTACGCCTCGAAGTCGAGGCCTCGGGCCACACCGAAGCCGAAACGGAAGCCGTACGCCTGGTCACCACCGCCCTGCTCGACAGCGGTTTCACCGAGCAGGACGCGCCCCTGGGGCCGGCAGCGGTTACGGGTATCGACCGCGAGTTCTGAACCGGTCAGGCAAGCATCCCCCCGTACCCGCACCCGCTCCGTCGAGCTGGCCACGATCCGAAGGGCCGGCCGAACGCGGTAAGGCTTCGGCCCCCGAGCCGCCAGCCGGCCGGAGCAGACCGGGGCCGCGGGAAATCCCTGGTGGTGTGACGCGAGGGCACCATAGCGTGTCGCTATGAGCGAGGAGACCTGGGCAGGGGTACGAGACCGGATACAGCGACTTGGCAAGCTCTCAGGCAGCGAGTCGGTCTTCGGTGCCCGTGGGCATGGCTTTCGGCTTGGCCCGGTCATGGAGGAGGAACAGCTCCGGTCGCTGGAGACGGCCCTCGGCGTCGACCTCCCCGCGCAATACCGCAGCTTCCTGCTCCAGGTCGGAGCCGGAGGCGCCGGCCCCGACTACGGTCTGCTGACGCCGGTCCTGGGCGACAGTGGATGGCAGTGGCGCGGCGTCGGACTCGCCTACCCCGGGAAGCCAACCACAGCCGAGCTCGCCGGACGCCCATTCGTGGCGCCCGCCCTGCAAAAGGAACTCGACGGCCTGGTGGCACAAGAACCCACAGCGGAGGCGTACGCGACCGACGACGCCTTCCAGCGAGCGTTCACTGCATGGGATGCCCGCTACGAGGAGCTCTACGACGCACAAGAAGCAGGCGTCGTCTTCCTGAGCGAACAAGGCTGTGGCTACTCCTCGCTGCTCGTCATGACAGGCCAGCACAGGGGCGCCGTCTGGGAGGACGTACGGCCGGCGGACGGCGGGATCGCACCGACCGGACACGATTTCGAGCACTGGTACAAGCGGTGGCTCGAGCGCACCGAGCAGCAACTCGATGGCACATCACCCGGGCCACGGTGGCGGCCTGCACGGTGGCTGGGACCGGTCCGGCGATGGCTACAGGAGCGGCTGGTTCGACCGGTGTCGGCCCCACGGTAACGACCGTGGCGACCGGGGGGCTTCTCCCGCATCCCAGGCCCGTACGGTCTGGTGTGGTCTTCACCCGTGGGAGTCGACGCATCGGACGAGATCAATCCGGTGGGCCCTGATGGTGACCCAGCCCGAACAGCCCCCACCCTGTAGCTGGCGGGCCCGCGTCAGCGGGCCTCAAGGCCGGAGGCGAAGCCGAAGGCCAGTCAGGGGAGCGCAGCGAGCCTGACTTTGAGGGCACGTCAGGGCCCGAACGGGCTGGAGCGAAGCGGAAGCCCGCATGACCGCGAAGCGGTCCGTACCGCTGAGCGCAGCGAGGCGGCTGC
>NZ_JBYIQP010000136.1:0-9019 GCF_057707665.1 Actinacidiphila sp. bgisy167
AGCGGAATCGTCGGGATGAGCGACGTGCAGTCGGATCATGACATCGAGCTCGAACAGCGACGCGAGCTGGTCGCCGCGGCAGCCTGTCCGGTGCCCGACCTGGAGCGCCGGGCGGCCGACGCGGAGCGGATGCGCCGGCGCCTATGCGGACCGGCACCCGGACGAGCAGTTCCTGCGGACACCGCTGTCCTCCCTGAGCGCGCTGCCGCTGGTCGGCCCCGGTGATCGGCATGACCCGCGCCGCCTTGGACGCCACCTTGGCGGCTTCCGGGCGCAAGCGTATGCACTGACCTTCTACGAGCGCTTCGCGGACTCCCCCGGCGCGCAGATGGCTCTGGCCGATGCCGCTTCCCTCCTGGACACGGCTGTGCTGCGCGCCCACCGCGCGGCCAGCGACATGGACCGCTCCCTCCGGGAGGGGCGGGTTCTGACCGAGCCGCAGGGGACACGGGTGCGCATGGACGCCGAAGTCACCGCCACCCGCTGCCGGGAGGCGGTGGAGCTGCTGCTGTCCGTCATCGGAGCCGGTGCCTTCGCCTCCGCGCACCCGCTGCAGAGGATCTGGCGCGACCTGGGAACCGCGTCCCGGCACGCCGCCCGCAACCCGAACCTGGCCGCGAGATCTACGGTCGCGCCCTCCGTGGGCGCGCAAGGACACCCCGCACCATTGGTCTGACCCGGCCTGGTCCCTGTCTCCGCCAAGGACAACCGCCCCGCCCTTCGACAGTGCTCCCGTGAGGCCAGGTCCTCCTCACCCCGACCGCACCACCTGTGCCCCATCGGTGTGCTCCGGATCCCCGCACCGGGGCCTGGAGTTCCGGCAGCTCCAGAGCGTGCCGCTGGGGTGGGGCCCGGCAAGGATCAGTAGACGAGCGAGCTCGGTGACTCACCGAACTGACGCTTGAAGGCCCGGCTGAAGTGACTCGCGTCGGCGAACTGCCACCGGGCTGCCATGGCGGACAGGGTGTACTTTCCGCCGAAAGCGACGAGTTCCTGACGGGCCCGCTCCAGACGGCGCCGCCGCACATAGGCCATCAGCGATTCATCGGAACCGGCGAACGCCCGGTGCAGGGTGCGCACGGAGACAGAAAGCGTCCTCGCTACTTCCGCGGGCGACAGGTCCGGGTCCATGAGTCGGGAATCCGCGACGTTGCGGGCCGCTACACGAAGCGAGGGACGGAAGGCCGAGTCGGCGGAAACCCCGTGGGCCATGAGCGTGCCGACCAGCAGCTGTACCAAGGACTCCTGAACAGCGAGGGCACCTCCCGGGCTCAGTTCGCCCCAGATGTCGCGGAGCAGTTGCAGCTGGCCCAACAGCAGTCGCGCCTCCGGGGCGTGCTGCGAAACAAGCGCCAGCGTCGGCAACTCGCCGAATCCCGCCGCAGCGAGTATCTCGTAGGGCAGCACCAGTGCCTGCCCCCGGGTGCCGGGCAGAGACGAGAACTCCCACGGCAGCTCCGCGTTCCGTATGCTCAGCGTGCCCGGCGGGACATGAACGGTGCGACCCGAGGCGGTGAGGCTCGTCCCGCCACTGCGCATGATGTTGACCAACAGGCGCCGCTGCTCGACCCCCTTCATGCCCGTTCCGCCGGACATTCCTTCCACGGCGTCCCCGTACTGTTCGCTGATCGAGACGTCCCCGACCGCCGAGGTATTGAACCAGCACCGGTAGTGGCCTGCCACGTACTGCTTAGGAATGCGCAAAGTGTGCACATGCCAGAAGCCGCTCTTATGCAGGTCGCGCCACCGCTGCCTCAGCAACTCGTCCCGTTGCGCGTGCGCCAACGGAACCTGGATATGTACGTGAGATGAACCGGGGGATGGCGAGCCGACGCCGGAGAGGTCTGACGTAGTCACCATCCAGAGTTTACATGGCCACCTGGCCGGCATTTCTCCGGACGAAACCGCGTAATCTTCCGACTCCGGAAGGTGAATGCGGTCGCCAAGGGAATGCGGCCGGTGATCTCGAACTTTTCGGGGCATTCGGTGACGCCGGCCACCGTGACGTACGGTGCGCCGATCGCGATGCCGCCCGGACGGGCACGGCGCGCCGGCCGTCATCCGGCCCGGCCCTCCGGAACGGATTCCGGCCGGCCGGGCCACGTACCTATGACTCGTCGGTCAGCCCCGCCGAGGACGCGGGTGCCGACGAGCCGCCGGACGGCGGACAGGGCGGAACCACCCCGTCCGCGTCCCGACGGACGCCCCCGTCACTGCGGGCAGATCTCCACGGGTGTTGTCGCCTCGCTTCCGATGAAGGCCTTGACACGGTGGTCGATCGCGTTGGCGAGGCGCTGGCTGATCGTGAGCCAGACGCCCAGATCAGCGCTGATGGGCACAACCAGCAGGACGTCCGTGTTGACCATGCCCCGATTCGGCACCGCCGCGATCGCCGTTCTGACCGCCTCGGCGGCCTGCTTCACGGCGAGGCCGAGGGCGGTCTCCCTGGCCGCCTCGTCCTCCATGGCCTGAATGCTCGCGACCCGCGCGGCGTCCAGGCCCGTGATCTCCTCGGCTATGAACCGCATCGGGTGGCGGATCACCTCCAACGGCAGTCTCATCCTCGGCTTGGCCACCGGTACGGCCACCCTCTCCTCGACAAAGGGCACAACCGGGTTCGACGGAAGCTGCCTGTGTCGGCCGGCGTCGTCAGCGTCCCGTACCGCCTCGCGCTCACCGCTGCGCGAGGCGTCCGGCTGCACCGCGAGATGCTCGTGCTGCGGGTGGCCACCAGGCTGCTCCTGGGAGCCGCCCGGCTTCGCGGAGTCGGAGTTCTCGGGGACGAGCACCTCCTCGGCCGGTGGCACGTCATGACGGGAGGCCGGCTCGGGCTCCTCCAGAGGCTCTTCCTGCTTACCGCCCGGCACGGTGTCGAGCTTGCCCGGGGGTTCGGTGAGCTCGCCGGGCTTCTCTGCGGGTGCGAGGAAGGGAGCCAGCGCGGTCGGGGTGGGGGTGGCGGGCAGCGAGGCGAACAGGCCACCCGGCACGTCCACGCTCAGCGCGTAGGCGGGGTCCTTGACGGGCCGGGCGATCATGCGCACGTCGATTCGGTAGTACCGGTACTTTCTGGTCGCCTCCCGGTTCGCCTCGAACGTCTCGGAAGCGCCGCCCTCGATCCGCGAGCTGTCCGAGTCGCTCGAGTCCATCAGGGCGCGTGCCAGCTCCACGCTGTCCCACCCGCCCCCGCCGCCGTCCAGGCCGCCACCTCGGATGACACCGCGGCTCCGCTCGACACCGTGCTCGGCGTCGTGGTTGTCCTGCCGGTAGTTGCGCCCCTTCATTTTCGGGGTGGGCTCGAACTCCACCGCCTGAACGATCTCCAGGCCCACCCTGACCTTCGTCCCGCCGACGTCGACGATGTACCGGTGCTGGAGCAGGTCCTTGATGTTCGCGCGCACCATGTCCTGACTGGTCTGCACATGGTGGGCCAGTCCCGACAGGCTGGTGAAGTCGGGACGGGCCAGGCCGGTGCGGGACTGCGCGAGGTCCGCGTCGGCACCGGACTGCCGGGCCGCCGTCCTCACCCACCGCTGCAGAGCGCCCGCCGCGGGAACGTCCCAGGGATGGATCTGGTCCACCAGCGCCGTGTCCGGCTCGGCGGGCAGCGCGGTGTCCGCGAGGCGGAGCCAGCGGGGGTTCTCGCCGTACGTCCGCGCGAACGGCGTGGGCATCGGACCCACTGCCGGCGCCGGCACCGTGAGGTGCTGCGGGATCAGGAACCGTGCATGCCCGGTGATCTCGCGCCCCTCTCCCGAGCCGTCGTCGAACCACGTCCACGGCGTGGGCTCCTGAGGCCGGGTGTCCACCTTTCGCGCGGTCGCCATGGCGTTCGCGACGGTGTTGTAGAGGACGTAACCGTAGCGGGTGAAGGGTTCCAGGATCTGCGGCATCTTCATGGTCATGCCGAGCTGGATACGGAAGCGGACCTGGTGTTCGAACTCCGCGGAGGTGTCCTTGGGGTTGGCGCGGTAGATCTGAGTGCTCTTGTCGACAGACACGTCCGAGCTTCCGGCGTGCCTGACGTACCCCCTGGTGTAGTCGAGTCCACCGTGAGCCTGGTGATCGGTGGCCGCCTGGTGCGCTCCCGCACGCGCTGACACGGTGAACCCGGTCGAGGCCGAGACGCCCCGCTTCGACGCCTCCTTGTCCTCGGTGACCCCCGCGCTGCGGAGGGTGAGTGTGATCTCGTCTCGGTCGCGGTGCGCGTGTGCGGGATGCACGCTCTCCACCAACACATTGATCCACACGTAGCGGGTGGCGCCCATGCGTTCCGTGATCGGGAACCAGCCGCCGAACCCCGAGCCGACCAGAGCCTGATGACCGCTCTTCAGCGCCTCCGACCGGAAGACGGCCTCCACCGTCTCGCGGAGCCGCGCGTGCTCGATGCTCTCCTTCCGCTCCTCGCTCGGGAGGATATTCCGCCCGCGGAGCCGCTGGATGATCTGCGGGACGACACCGTCGGCCTTCAGCACCTCCGGCCAGACGGACGTCGTCCACAGCCGGTCGCCGAGGTAGGTCCGCTGCGGCCGGAGGGGAGAAGTGTTCTCCACGGGCGGCTGGACATCCTGGACGCTGCTGTCCGTAGCGAGGGCCGTCGCCTTCCCGGGCAGCCCCAGATCCTCGACACGACGGTCCGGGACGAGAAGGTCCATCGTCCCGTTGACTCTGATGAAGCGAGTCGCAGTCTCCTGCCGACTGCCTCGGCGACGGGTGACGCTGACACGGAACACCGGATCCGACCGGTAGCCGGCGACCTGCTTCTCTTCGTACGTGCCGCGGGAGATCTCGATCGCGCCTCCGCTGTGTTCGCGGGTGGAACCCTTGTCCACGCCCATGTCCATGTGAGCGAGCGCCACGATACGGCCACCGGGCATGCTGGAGTGGGAGGAACCATGGGAGGCCGAGTCGTGGCCGTCCACCAGCACGATGCCGCCCTCGTCGGAACCCAGGCGGAACATGGCGGAGGTGGCCGCCTGGAAGCCCACCGACGTGGATCCGAGCGTCGCGGTCCCGTGGTGGGAGTAGTGCTTGAGGTAGTGCTCGATCTCCGTCTTGGCCCCACTCAACGGCAGGGCGCGCGGCGCGTACGCCCGCATCTGGAGGTTGAGGGTCGTCTCCCAGCCGTCGTGATCGGGCAGACGCAGGCCACGACCCCGTCCGTCGGTGAGCAGGCCGAAGTACTGCTCAAGTCTCGCGGGCCGTGTCGCGTCGACGATCTCCTGCGGCCACCGCGTCCAGTCGTTTGTCCAGTTCAGACCGTGCAGGTCGAAGTAGACACGGGCGACCAGATGCGTCAGCGCGGGCATGGCGGTGAAGGCCGGGTACAGGCCCGTCGAGCCGCTGCTGAAGTCGATCTGCGGTTCTTCCCGCGCCGGCCATGTGCGCAGGAACGCGGGCTTGCCCACGAGAGCGAGGTCGCCCTGGGTGACGGGCTGGGCGGGGATGAAGGCACGCGGTGTGACGATCTCGGCGACCAGGTCGCCGGGCCTGTCCAGCCATACCCGTTCGTTCACCCGGCCGTCAGCACTGCGCACGGTGAGTTCGTAGACGATGTCCCGGATGGACACCAGCGGCGGGTGTTCATCGCCGAGGTTCTCCCTCCGTCGGTATGCGGTCACCGAACCGCCCAGGATCTGCTCCCTGCCGCCCGAGAACTTGGCCTGCAACCGTACGGCGCCCAACTGGAGCCGGAACCATTGCGCGGGACTGATCCGAGCGGCGGCCCCGGCACCCACGGCGACTGCCCAGCGGTCGTCGGAACTGCTGTTCAGCCCGCTGGTCATGGCGGCGCGGGCATTGACCGTCAGGTCCTCCGCCGTGAAGGAGTCACGACGGGTGAGGAGCGTGCCCTTGACGGCCAGCTTGTACGTCTGCTTGCCGACACGGATGTCGAGGGTCTTGCCGGCGAGCACGCTGTCGAGATCGCCCTCGAGCACCGGCCGTGCGAACTCGACTCCCAACTGCCGCTCGACCGTCGCCCAGTCCACGTTCGCCCGCTTGCCGGCCAGGCTTCTCAGCGTGGCCCGGAAGTAGTCCTCGACCAGATGCGAGCCCGGCAGGCCGATGGCAGCACCGAAGCCGAGACCACCGAGGACGAGGTGCAGCGGCTCGCCCGGGACCGGCTTCGGCTGCCAGGTCTGCAGCCGCTCCGGTCGAACCACGCTGACGGTCGGCTTCACACCGGATACCTGGAGAAGTGCCCTGACATTCGGCTGGGCGGCCACCTGGACGGCGAGGTCGTGCCCGCTCCCCTGCCGCACGACCGGGGACGCGATCTGGCCCAGCACCCGACGTTCGAACTCCGCGGCGGCCTTGCCGTCGCGCCAGGGTACGCCCAGCTCCGCGGGGACCTCGACGGTCGTCGGTTTGAGCGAAGGATGGGTACCGGACGTCCAGGTGAGGGAGAACGCCAGCGTGACCTTGTAGCGCGCCATCGCCCCCCTCGCCACCAGCACGGTGTGGTTGAGGCCGCTGTCGGTCAGGGTGGAGTTCCAGCGCCGACTGCTGCCGAGGGTAAGGCCGACGAACGGCGCCACGCCCTTCACGAGGCCGTTGTGCAGCAAGGGGTCGACAACACCGGTCACATTGGCGGCGAACGTGATCGCTGCCGAGCTCTCACCGCCCCGGCCATATCCCTGAGCCGCGCCGGCGCCGAGGTCGGCGCGTGTCTTGGCACCCGCCCGGACATCGACGAGTTGCACGGCACCGAGGGTGACATGGGCCCGGAGATACCCGCGGAATCCGTTCAGTTCCGCCCGCGCGAAGGTCCCGACCTCGATGGGATTGGTGACGTCTCCACCACCCAGCAGCCACGCATGGCGGTTGCGGACGGCCCTTTCGTTGAGTATCTGCTCCTGAACCTGGCGCGAGATGGCGATCACCGAGGAAGCGTCGAGCCCGGCACCGCGGAGATCCCGGTGCAGTGCGGCCACGGCCGGTGTCACATCGACCGCGTTGAGCACCTCCCCCGACATCCTGGGCTTGGCGAAGACCAGATCCCCGCTCGCCGAAGTCGTCCCCGTCCGGTTGGCGTCCTGGATCGGCTCGGCCTGGGGGGCCAGGTCCCGTTTCCCCTGATCGGTGAAGATCGACGGGAACTCGACCTCAAGTCCCACAGGTGTGGGCCTGTCGCCCACTGCCGCTTCCACACCGTCCACGAAGACACGGAGCTTCACATGGGACATGAAACTGGCTCTGTCCGTGACATAGAGCTTCCGACCGCTGATGACATTCCGGCGCGAGGCGGAACTACGTTCCACCCCGGCTTCGACGGCGATACGCGGAGCTCCGATCACGAAAGCGGAGGCGGCGGCCGACGAAAGCATCAAGGCGGAGAACAGCGCCGTCTCAGCAGCTCGTGACGCCATGTGGGAGTTCTTCTCAGCAGCGCTCGTCGAACTCCACTGGACGCCGTACATGTTCTCGGCATTCGCCACGCTCGGCTTCGCCGGCTTCACGTCGACGAGGACCGGGCGCAGCCAGAGCACCCGGCCACCCGCCTCCACCGTCCTGCCCTCGACGAGCAGGTCGTACCAGTCCAGGGGATCGTCGACCGCGATCAGTTCCAGAAGCGCGGCGCGGGCGGCGTCGCTCACGGTGGACGGCAGGGCCGCGACGACCTCCTCGGCCCACGCCTCGTTGGCGGCCGTGATCGCACTGACCGTGACGTCCTTCACGGCGAACTCGCCGAGCATGCCCGCGTTGTCGTGACCGACGTACCACGGAGGTACCACCTCGGGCTTCGGAGGCTGCTGCACATCGGTTGCCTCGGTGGGCTTGAGACCCTCCGGAATCACGTCGGCCGGAGGCTCCTCTGCCGACACCGCCTCGGCCGGGGCGAAGGTTTCCTCGATGAGAGACGTCGCCTCAGCGACGTCAAGCGGCGCATCCGACCGGCCGGCCTCGCGAACGCCCGGCGGCGTCAAGGACACTTCCGTAACCATCTCGCCCGACGAACTGTCGGACGTCACACGGGCGCCCGGAACCAGGTGGTCGTGGACGATGACAGCCCCGGACCCCGCGTCAGCCTCACGGTGGACGGCAGTCTCCTCGATGAGGGACGGCTCCTCCTCGGCGTCGTCGAGCCGTGCGTCCGACCGGCCGGCCTCACTGGAGGCCGACGACGTCGAGGACACGTCAGAAACCCTCCCCTGAGTGCCTGTCAAGCTGCCGGCCTCATGGATGACCGGGCCCAGATCGTTGGGGATGATGACGTTGCCGTTCTCGGGGTCGAGCTCCAAGGGGACGAAGGCCCCGCCTATGAGGGACGGCTCCTCCTCGGCATCGTCGAGCCGTGCGTCCGACCGGCCGGCCTCACTGTTTGCCGACGACATGGACTCGTCCGGAACCGCCTCCTGCACGTGCGGCACACGGGGGTCCAGACCCAGGTCGTCGTACCTGGCGACGCGCCGGGTCCTGGTGTCGTGATCCACCTGACGCTGGTCGGATCGTTCGGCGGGACCGGAACTCCCCGCCTCAAGCGCTCGCAGGAGCTCCGAGTTGGGAAGCAGTGACTGAAAACGCTCGCCCCCCCAGCCCATGGCCAGGACGTCCTGGGTCGGAGCAAGGAGCCGGCCGTCGGGATCAAGGTCGATCGAGGCCACGAAGAGAGAGACATCAGGTCGTTGCAGGCGCGTACCAGTGTGGGCGTCCACCCAGAGCACGCTGCCGTGGTGGTTGACGGCGTACATCGAGTGCTGGAGTCCGGTAACGAGCGAGCTGGCCCCGTGAACCTGCTCAGCCAGCATCCGCTCGAGTGCACTCACCGTCCACCCGCGGAACGCCGCACGCATGACCTGCTCCGTGGTGGGGGGAAGTGAGGTCGAAGCCCCAGCGGACGCGCCCTCGTACCCGAGCGTCGAATGCACTGCGGACGTCGTGCCAGCGGAGGCCGACGAGGTCCCCGTGTCCTGAAGCGCGTGCCGCCCCGACGACTCACCGAGACCGCTCGCCTCATCCTGACGCCCCGCTCCCAACAGCCGCCCCCGAGGACGCCGCAGAAGACGCGCGACGACCGCAG
>NZ_JBYIQP010000137.1:0-8036 GCF_057707665.1 Actinacidiphila sp. bgisy167
CGGCTCATGTGCCCATCGACTGATGAACTCGGGCTGCACCGCAGCGACGATCGCCTCGCTCAACTGCCGACGGGCCAGCCTCACCACGGTCTCGGCCTGGCGCAGCCCCGCCACCGCTGCCTCCAGACCCCCGGGCCCTGCCTGCCATCACCAGCCATCACCGCCGGAGGGCGGGGAATGCGGAAGTTCGGTATCGCCGGGCTGCGGTTGCGCAAGCGTCAGGTCACCACGTTGCCCGAGCCGTCCGCCACGCCGGTGCCGGACCTGTTCCGGCGCGACTTCACGTCGGCTGACCGCCACCGCCTTGCCTGCCGGCGGATGCCCTCACTGCGGACAGATTTCTATCGGTTGTTCCTTTTCGTTTCCGATGGAGATTTTGACTCTGTGGTCGAGGGTGTTGGCGAGTTGCTGGGCGATCATCATCCACACGACGAGTCCTTCGGCGGGTACGGACACCAGGATGTCGGTGTTGTCCATGCCCCAGCCTGGCGTGTGGGCGATTTTGCGTCGGATGGCTTCGGCGGCCTGCCGGGTCGCGGTGGTGACCGCCGTTTCCAGGGCGGCGCTGTCCGCTGTCGCCTGGAGGCCTTCGGCGAGTTCCCCGTCCAGGCCGGTGATCTCCTGCGCGGTGAACGATGCAGGGTGGCGGATCACCTCCAGTGGCAGCCCCACCCCCGCTCTGCCGGTCGCCACCGGCACCGTCTCCTCCCTGAAGGGCACGACCGGAGTCCACTGGTAGCGCCGCGGGGGAGCGCTGTGGGCACGTGTGTGCCGGGGCAGTGAGGTGCTCTCATTGGGCTGCCCCGGGTCGGCCTTGTCACTGCGTTGCCCCGGGTCGGCCGAGCTGTTTCGGGGGGCCGCGGTCGGGCCGGTGGTGCTGACCTCCTGGGGCCTGTCGGTCAGACCTCGTGGGTTGTCCAGGAACGCACGGGGTGCCGCCGGTTGCTCGTTCGTGTGTGCAGAACTACGGCTGGAGGCGTCGTCCGAGCGGGTCGCCCGCTGCCGGCTCTGGCTGTGGGTCGTGGCCGGCGGTCCGGTGACCGTGGACGAGGTCGCGGCGGGGACTTCGGATGCGATGGGCTCGTCGACAAGCGCGCGGCCCTGATCAGCAAACGTCACCGACACCCCGACGGCATCGCCACCGGTCGCGTGCCGCATCGTTTTATCGACGAACGGTCCATCCGACTCAGTTTTTATCTCGCTGTCACCGTTGCGGATATCGTCGACGGTTGCTTCTGTCTGGTGTTCATCAGCACCGATCATCCCGCGGCCCTCGTTGATGCCGAAGGGTGCGCCTGCGGTGACGGCGTTGCGGCTCGTACCGGCGAGGTGCCGGGCGATTGCCTCCTGGCGGTACACGCGGTTGGTCTTGAGGACCGCCACGCCGTGATTGGTGGACAGCTCCTGGAGTGCTTCCCGCACCCGCTGCGGCGAAACGGCGTTCTGCCCCAGCTCCGCCAGCCGGCTGTTCACCGTGCGGACGAAGAACTCGTCCACCTCGGCCATCCGGGCCGAGAGCAATTCGGCGCCCGTGCCGGTCTGCTCCGTGACGGTGTGCAGCAGCTGGGAGTTTCCGGCCTCGGGCTGCACACCGAAGCGTTTCAGCGCGGTGAGCGCTTCCTCCTCTCGCGCTCTGCTCGAATCGGCGG
This sequence comes from Actinacidiphila sp. bgisy167, assembly GCF_057707665.1. NCBI lineage: Bacteria > Bacillati > Actinomycetota > Actinomycetes > Kitasatosporales > Streptomycetaceae > Actinacidiphila > Actinacidiphila sp. bgisy167. The sequence goes on from NZ_JBYIQP010000137.1 coordinate 1,650, forward strand.
CCTCACGGAAGACGTCCACCCCGCTTGAGTTCTCAAGGTGCCTCACCCCCGGCAACTCGACGAATCGGCCGGCCGCTTGCGCGTCAGCCAGGCTCCGCTGGTAAACCGCCCGACGGTGTCCGTACTCGCCGACCATCCCCGGGATGTCCGCAAGCTCGGTCACATCGAACGACATCAACGACAACCCCACCGGGGCGGGCAGTGCTCTTCGGTCAACACCGCGGGGAACGTGGCGCAACAGAGTGTGCGGCAGTGAGACACCGGTGGTGTCCACCTGCGGTGCCCGGGCGGCGAACAACTCGAATCGACTCAGCCCCTGAGCGTTCTGCGCGTTCAGCCGCTGCGGCAGAGCCGCCAGGTACACCGGGCTTGACAAAATCTCGCTCAGGTTGACGACCCACTGCATCAAACCGTCGGTCAACCCAAAGTAGTAGAACTCTACTGCCAGTGCCTGGTGCGACTGCCATCCGAGATGCGGAAGGAGCGAGGCGAATTGAGCCGGAGTGACGTCCAGGAAAGCATAAGTATCGCTGAGGGGGACAATCGCCTGTCCGCTGGTATCGCCCTCCACTCTGGCTTCAGTGGTGACGGCGAAATATGGCTGGTGCTCCAGAGCCTGTCGCGCGAAAAGACTGAGGGGTACGTTATTGTACATCAGCGAGACACCGTCTCGCACCCGATATCCGGTCAACGCTGTGGCGGGTTTGATCCAGGCCAGTTCCGGGGCATTCGACGGCAGCGGGACAAGGGCTGTGTCTCGGGCCCACGGCGCCAGCAGGAAGTGAGTGAGGACCTCGTCCTTGTCCTCGTCTCGGGTGAACAATCGGTCCACGAATTCCAGCACCGAACGGGCTTCCGCGGGGGATGGTTGATGGATGGTGACGATTTCCCCGTTAGGGGCTGCGACCGGGCGTCCTGGTGACGAGACCGCTGCGTGGGTACCCAGAGGCTCATTCGGCAACTGATGCGCAAGGTTGTCGACCAGAGCATGTCGAAGCCCGGCCTGCACCAGCGCGACACTGAGCATTACCCGGATACGCCAGACCGCGGGATCCAGACTGCCGTCCCACAGCCTGAATTCCACGCGGTCGCGATGATCGCCGTATTGATGCTCAATACTGATAGCCGGCTTCGTTCTCGCAGCCTCGGCGAGTTGTTGCGCGTTCAGTTCCGGTCCCAAATCAAGGAAGAGCCGCTTGGGCCGAGACTCGTTTACACCGCGGTGTTGGCCACGATGGTAGTCAGAGGCCAATCGGAACAATACGTCTTCAAATGAGTCACTAAGGGTCAGAAGTGCCCGCAGCGCCTTCCCGTCCGGATCGTAGCCACTGGTACTGACATGAATATGTCCCCCTAAAGCGTCATTGTCCTGAGCCATATATTCATCGTGCACATGGGCGCCGGATTGCCGAAGCATCTCCAACACCTTGTCCATGTCACGGAAGGCAAGGGGGTCTCCCCATGTCAGGATTGGGGAGATGACCTCCGTTTGCCAGGGAAAGGATTCCCTCTCGATCTTCCATCCGTTACGAGCGGAGGTGTATCCCTCCTCATACGCCGCGTGATGGGCATCGATGCCAGGCCGAGTGGTCAGCCCCGCCTCATGCAGCCGCCTCGCTACCTCTACAGCCCCCGCTCGCTGCTCATCAACGGTTGCGCCACTCATGCCAAATTCAATTTCAGCGCCGAACTGCACTCGTCCTGGCAGATTTGTGAAGCCAGGACGGGGCTGGAGCAGCGGCTGCCCGGTGGTAATCCGTCGCTCCAGACGGTCAGCCAACTCCTGCAGGCGGTGAGGATTGTCCGCGTAACGTGTCGCCCCGGTCTGCAAAGCGGCCCACTTCTCCACCGCTAGGGCGACCCGTTTCTCGAACCTCCGCCGGATTTCCGACTGGTCGAAGTCGGAGTTTGTCGGAGTTTCCGATGGGTCAGCTACCCCCTCACGTGCTTTCAACAGCGAGCTGTACGCATTCCGCTCAATGTCCTCACGCGTCTCCGGAGTGAGCCCTGCGAAGGGCGCATCTTCATCCGCGACCCAATCACCTGATTGCCCGCGTACTGCGTCCAAAGCTTGGCCGAAGAAATACCTTTCCTCGTGCATCCGCTCCTGGTAACTACGCTCCGGGAGTTTGCCCAGTGTCCGTCGCACCGCCTCAATCGAAGGCGGTCGCCTCGTTCGGCTCCGCTCCTCACTAGGGGCGGTGTGGTCGCGCAGTGCTTCCCAGGAGGGTGGTTGCGTCGCGCGGCTCCGCTCCTCCGCAAGGGCAGTGTGGTCACGGAGGGCCTCCCATTGGGTGTCCTCCTGGCGGGTGACGGAGAGGGCGTTGGCGTTCAGGAGGGGGGTGGGTTCGCCGAAGACGTGGTGCAGCAGTTTGTGCAGCTGCTCGTCGTTGCTTTTGATCCAGTCCGGTCCGTTGTTGCGGTGTTGGTCGGTGGTGGCGTCACGACCGATGTTGGCGCTGAAGTAGGCCACGACGCTTTGGGCGAAGTACTCGGCCGGGTTGGTCGAGGAGTGGTTGCCGACCAGGAGACCGGCCATGTTGTGCAAGGGGCCGTCCACCCACTGCTGCTCCGGGCCTTGTGCTGTGCGCGTGTCGAAGGCCGCGACCACTCGTGCCCGCTGTTCGTCGGTGAGACCGAACGCATAGACCACGTGGGCGAGCTCGTGCAGCGCGGAGGAATAGCCCTCCGGATGTGTGCGCCCCAAGTTCTCCGGCGTGTCGCCGCCAAGCAGGTTCTCCTCACTGATGGCGACACGCTTGCGGTCGGTGTCAGTCCAGCCACGGGCCGTAGGCGGGATCTCCTGCGTGAACACCGCGATGCCGTTGTCCGCGGCGGTGGCGCCGGTGAACTCCACCACGTTTGCAAGCCGCTCGGTCCGTGGAATCACCACGACCCGCGTACCGCTATCCGCCACACGTTGCCGGACGTCGTCGTTCCGCAGCAGCAGCCCGATCAGCCGCGCGGCTTCAGCACGGACCGCGACCGGCCGTTCGACCGCGTCAGGCAGAACGATCAGATCCCGCGCGACCCTCATCGCGGCGGAGGTGTCCCACACCCCCTCGAACTCGACGGACGCACCGAAGCCTTTACCATCCCCTGTCAGGCGGGCCGCATCCGACCCCGGCTCCGGCTCACCCCACGCGCCACTTTGGCCCAGCGGCCGTGGGTATGACAACAGGTCGTCCGATGACAGTGACAACACCTGAGGATCGGGGGTATCGAATGCATGGTCCTGCTTGACCACCGCAGACGCGCGGCCCTGATCGGCAAACGTCACCGGGCCCCCGACGGCATCGCCAACGGTCGCGTGCCGCGTCGGCAGGGCTGCCGCGGCCTTGACGTGTTCGGTGTACTCGGGTGTGCCGGTGGGCGGCAGCATGCTCGTGTCGAGCAGGTATCGGTGGCTTTCGGGGCCCTGGCGCAATGGCTGTACCGGGTCGTGCACCGGGTTCTGCGGTGTTGTTGCCCGGTCCTGGGTGCTGGCGGGTTCTGCGGTGTCGAGGCGAGGGGAAGTGGTTGTACTGGCCATGCCGTAGTGGTGGCTCGTGGGTGCGTCGACCAGGGTCTGGGCGGGGGCGGATGACTGGGGTTGGACGGGGAGGGCGGCGATGTCGGCTGCCCGGCCGGTGGGGTCGATGACGGTCATGCGGGTGCCGCGTCCGGCCCGAATCCATCGTCGAGCCTGATCGTTTAGTGGTTCCACGGTGTGGGACGCCTGGGGGTCCACGCGCACGATGTGGGGCAGTCCTGTGTCCGGGTCGGTGCCGATGTGGGCGTAGAGCAGGGCGTGCCCGATGTCGTCCCTTCCTTGTTCGAGGAGGAGGGCTGTGCTTCCGCGGCCGGCCTGGTGCAGTGCTGTGATGATCTGGTCGACGGTCGATACAGGCATCCACGTTCCGCCCGGAACGAGTCGGTCCTCGGCTCGGTGGGAGCCGGCGGCGCTGTCGTCCGCGGAGGTGGCCGGGCGGATCGCGTGGCGGCCCGGCAGAGCCGCGTGGATTTCTGCCGGGTGCAACTGCTCGAGCAGGGCTTCCATGAGGGAGACGCAGTTGAGCACGTTGGGATCGGCGGTGAACGCGTCCATTCCTATGCCGGCCCGCGCGGCGGTCTGCTTGACCGCGGTATCGACCGCTTCGCGGAGGAACGCGACCGGTTCTTCACCGCGCTGCCAAAGGCCGGTCAAGCCCTCTCGGGTGGTAGTGGTCGGGCCGGTGGTGCTGGTGTCGGCAGGCTGGGGCGTGGTGGCGCCGCGTGGGGTGCCCAGGAACGCGTGAGGTGAGGGGGGTTGTTCGCGCCGGCCGGCAGCGCTGTTGGATGCGGGGGTGTTCGGGCGGATCGATGGCTGGGCGTCGCGACGTGACATGTCTGCCCTCGAGGCGTCTTGGGTGAGGGCCATCCCGATGAAAGGCTCGGTGGCGTTCGGCTGGGCCGGTGGGCGCCTGTGGCCCGCTCGTTCCTCTCGGTGCCAGCGGTCGAAGCGTTGCGTCAGGCGGCGCGGATCGTGGCCCGCTTCCTTCATGAGCTTATAAACGGACTTCGCTTCAGGTGTGACGGACAGCACATCGGCGCGGGCCAGTTCCCACTCATGTCCTGCCGCATTGGGAAATGCACGCGAGGTCGAAGAATTCTTCCCCAATGGTTTGGTCAAGGCTTCTTGGTGCAGGGCGATACCCAGGCGGTGCGAGGTCTGCATGAATCGGGACCAGAGCTCGAGCCTCGTGGCTGGGGCATCGGGGGACGAGGGTTGCCAGGCGGGAAGGAGGTTGCCCTGCTCATCGCGTTCCAGTTCCGCTGCCCAGCGTTCGGGGGAAAGGCCCAGCGCGTGGAGGATATCCATTCCACTAGCGGCCGTACTGACACTGGCCTCGCCCACGTGGGGGATGCCCAGGGCGATCTCATCGGGGAACAGTCCGTCCTCGGCGACGTGCCGGCGTAGTTCCGCTTCGGTGATCGGGGAGAGGTGGCGGTAACGGCTCCAGCCGTCGATGTAGGCGCCGAAGCCGTAGCGCTCGGCGTGGGGCCACGCAGCTGCGGACCGCATGAGTTCATGTGCGGTGTGGTGACCCCCAACCAGAAAGGCACCGATCAAGCCGAGTCTTATCTCGGGAAAATTGAAACGACCGTCGACAACAGCCTGCAGACGGTGCAGCGACTCCAGGATCAGCAACAACGAACCCGAGGAACCAGTCGCCACAAGTCCTCCGGTGTCCTCGGAATTCTTATGCAGCGGGGCATGGAACGGCAATGAGATGAAATCTACGGCCCGATGCCAGAGGACATAATTGCCCTCAGCGTCAACGCCCCCTGCCGTAGCTTTCTCCCGGTCGCTCAGCGGAGGGACTATGCCCTCAGCCCGCACCTTGCGGGGCGTAGGATACTGGGCCACCTGCCGGAATTGGCGTTCAGGAATGAGCCACGGAAAATCTGAATTGTCGGGAAGTTTAATGAAATCTTTCAGGGCTTGCTTGGTGACTACATTGAACAGCATGGCCGTCAACTCGCGGAGATTCCCCGATGTGGCGGCCGCGGCGATGTCCTCGAGTCTCGTTCCTATATCTCCGCTTCTTGCATCCTCCGGTGTTGCGTCGCCCATGGTGGGGAGTAGATGGGGTGCGCGCTGCTCGAAAAGAGTTCCGATAGTCAGGACAGCTTGGCGTACAGCATGCAGCGACTGAGGTCGCAGTATTAGATACCTGCCCAGTCTCGCATCGAACGCTGTGGCGGCATCAGCGTACCGGATGCGAGCCATAACGATCGAATGCGCTTCGTGCTGAGGAATCTGGACGGAATTTTCATCACTGTTTGCGTCTCCCTCAGTCCGATACTCTTCCACGGGCTGCGGTGCGATGACCTGGATCGCATTCGGCTGGTTCTCGTCGATTGCCGGACCACTTCCGTGGGCGACCGGGGTTCTGGTTTCGGCTGTCAGACGCCGCTCGTCCGGGGTGATGGTGGCGGAGCGGTGCGCGGTGTGGATGAGACTGTCGCGGTCGTCGCGTGTGAGGCCGGTGGTCAGGCGGTGGGAGGGGATTCGAGTGAGCGCTCTGAGCGCCTGTTCCGGCGTCATCCCCTGGGGCGGATGGGTGACCACGTCCTGGTAGACCTCGGCCGCTTGCTGGACGTGCGCCATGAAGGCGGTGAGATCGGCGGGGTCGAGGGTACCGGTCCCAGTGAGGACGTCCCCCACGGGCGAGGGCATCTCGAAACACATCCGGGCAAGACTACGAGGACCCATGAGATCGGAAATCCCTCCACATCAGCTACTACACCACAAGAAAAACACCCTGACCGGCCGATACCGCTCGGGCACGCAGTTGCTGACCGAGGCAGGACTACGGAAGTCGGCGCGCTCAGGAATCCACCGCACTCTACGCGCAGGTACTA
>NZ_JBYIQP010000138.1:0-7909 GCF_057707665.1 Actinacidiphila sp. bgisy167
CCCGTGATGCTTCTTCTTCCTCCAGCAGTACGGCCGGTCGGCGCGATGCGGTCGAGCGGCAGGAGCGTGCCGTCGAGGATCACGTATGCCTTCTTCCGTACGGTCTGCATGGCCTGCTCAAGCGTGGGCGCGAGGGCGGCCCAGAGGACGACTGCCTCGCGTATGCAGCAGTGGACCGTGGCGATCCCGACGCGGAATCCCGCCGTGAGGCGGCCGTAGGTGCCGCCGCAGCCAAGGTGGCCAGGACCAGCAGGGCCTGTCTGCCAGGTCGGGTCTGCTGGCCGCCCGTTGGATCACGGAACGCCCTGCTCACTGACCGCCCTCGAGAGGGAACCAGCCGCCCCACGACGATGCCCGGTAAGGCGTGGAAGCCATTCTCTTCTTGATCCTGGCGTTCTCGCCCCTCGTGTGTCCATGGGTGGTCGTGGGCACGGCCGTTCAGCTCGTGTGGCGCGCACGTCACGGTCAGCCACCAAACGGGTGGACATCGCCGGACGCCATGTCGTGCGCGCTGGTCGTGCAACTGGCCGGCGCAGCGGCTGTGGGCGCGTACGCCTGGGGCGTGATGTCGGGGTTCTACATCCTGGACCCGGACCAGATGTGTGCGGCTTCCGGCGCCGACGGCGACCACGTGGTGACGCGTATGACGCTGCCGGTGAGCGTGCAGTGCGTCACGGACCAGGGTGTGGGGACCGAGCTGGTGCCGGTCTGGGTGAACCCGGTCGTCTTCGCCGGCCTGGCGGCCTGCGTGCTCGCCGTCTGGGCGGGAGTCTCCGCCGCGACACGCCGACGCGCCGACCGGGCGCGCGGTGAGGCTGAGGTGGGAGGCGGCGCGGCTGACCGCTCCGACACCCCTTGCCCGAGCCGTGGCCCGGGGAGCGTGGCCGGTGCGAAGAACGCGCCATGAGGCGCGAGGGGGGTGTGTGCCGGGCAGTCCGGTCGGCGTGGCAGGAGCCTGTGTGCCCGTACGTTGACGCCGTGGAGGTGCCCGGATGCGTGCCGGCCGTCGCGGCCGTTCCCCGCACCTCCAGAACCCACAGCCAGGACACCTGGGCCGACCGTGAGAAGTCTGTCGATCGAACGGGGTCTGGATCGGTTGATCACGCGGGCCCAGCCCGGCATCAGACAGGGCTCAGGGATATACGGGGATAATCCAGCGGAGCGGACGGCCGCGCGCTGCTACGGTCGGGCGCCATGAGCTGGCTTCCCGATGGCTTCGTCCACCCCGTCCTGGTCCCGCTGCCGGGCGGTGGTCATCACCTGCGGCCGATCCGGGAGGCGGACACTCCACTCGACTATCCGGCTGTGATGGGTTCACGCGAGCGGCTGTGGACCCTCTTCGGCCCCGCCTGGGGCTGGCCCGCGGCCACCATGACCTACGAGGCCGACCAGGCCGACCTGCTGCGGCACGAGAAGGAGATCGCCGCGCACCAGTCCTTCAACTACGCGCTGTTCGACGCGGCCGAGACAGCTCTGCTCGGCTGCGTCTACATCGACCCACCGCAAAGGGCCGGCGCGGACAGCGAAATCTCCTGGTGGGTTGTGGACGAGCTGGTGGACAGCACGGTCGAGCAAGCCCTCGACACGCTGGTGCCGCACTGGATCGCCGCCGACTGGCCGTTCAAGCAGCCGCGCTTCCTCGGCCGCGAGATCTCCTGGCCTAACTGGCTCGCCCTGCCAGAGCATCCCGACACGTAACTGGTTGTCGCCCGTACCGATCCCCGAGGCTGTCGATGAAGCAGAACTCCTGTGACTCACAGGGCGTGCACGCCCAAGGAAAGGCCTTGTTGCCCCCTCGAACCTGACTTGTTGCTTCTGCTACGTGAGTCACGATACGGGGGCGACCGAACCCTGCTCGACGGGATCCATCACCGCGCTGTCCTCGGTCAGGACCCGATGAGCTGACGTGCTGCCGCGTCAACGGTCTGCGCAAGGAGGACAGCAATGGTCATGGGACCGACGCCGCCGGGCACGGGCGTGATCAGGCCTGCCCTCTGACATGCCGTGTCGAAGTCAACGTCCCCGACATTGCCCGGGTTGTAGCCCGCATCGACCACTACGGCTCCGGGCTTGACGTCCGCCCCGTTGATGAAGCGCGGCCGGCCGACCGCAGCGACCAGGACGTCTGCCTCGCGCACGATCGAGGGCAGATCAACGGTGCGGGAGTGACAGTAGGTCACCGTGGCGTCCCGCCCGAGCAGGAGCATGCCGACGGGCTTGCCGAGGATAGGGCTGCGTCCCACCACGACGGCGTGCTTTCCCGTGAGGTCGACGTCGTACTCGTCCAGCAGGCGCATGATCCCTCCGGGCGTGCAAGAGACGAAGCCAGGCAGGCCGAACCCCATCGCCGCGAAGGACTGCATGGTGACCCCGTCGACATCCTTGTCGGGGGCGATCGCCTCGAACGCGGCGCGCTCATCGATGTGCGGTCCCACCGGGTGCTGGAGCAGGATGCCGTGCACGTCGGGATCCCCGGACAGCGCGGTGACGGCCTCCACCAGGCCGCTGGTGCTCACCGTGGCGGGCAGGGCCACGTGCCGCGAGTGAATGCCGGCCTTCGCGCACCTGGCCTGCTTCATCCGGACATAGGTGACCGACGCCGGGTCCTCTCCCACCAGCACAGTCGCCAGACAGGGGGACACCCCGGTGCGTCGACGGATGTCCTCGGCAGCTGCCGCGCTGGTCTCGGTCATTCGGCGGGCGAGGTCCGTACCTTCCATCAGCCGTGCCTGCTGCGTCTCCATCACGTGCCACTCCTGAGCTCCACGGTGAAGTGCCCAGGCGCACGGCATTGACCAGGCGTCAGGCCGCTCCCCGGTGGTACTCCACCTCAGCGCCAGTTACGGCCCGCACTCACCATACCGGCGCACCCCGGGCGGACGGCCCCCTCCACAGAACTTGACAATTGCGCACCTACGCCGGCCACATGCGAGCAAGTCCGCTCGGTCCGGTCGAGGTGAGCAAGACACGCACGTCCCGGGCCGCGCCAGGACCGCACTGCGCAACCAGCTCGTGCTCAACTTCGCGCGGCAGGAGTCGCCGACCGGGCGTACGGCTGGCTCACCCGGCTCGTCGTCGACACCGCGAGGGAGCGGAGCCCGGAGAGGAAGCGGTTCGCCCAAGCGCCGGGCCACCCCACCGTCCGCCAGGGCGCCCACGCCCGCTTCACCAAGCCAGCCAGATCCTCGCCGAACGCGCCGACGGCCACCCGGACCGCATCTGGAACAACACCTCCACGAACTCGCGTGGCCCGACACACCCACCCGCCACAACTCCCCCATACGCCAACTCACCCACCACCCCGGCCAAGGCCGCGTCGGAGTCGGCGGCCTTGGTGACGGCCGACCTCTACGAACTCGGCCCCGCGCAGCAAGGGAACCCCGATCACCACGAACAACCGGGCACCCAGCACCGGCATCCCCTCTCCCCCAACCCCACCGCCGAGCCCCACCCCCAACCGCCCACCAACACCAGCCACCAGACCATCATGAACGACCCCAGCCACTGCCCGAACAAGCCCCAGGACCCAAGCCCCACCGAAGCCCGGCCCCGCCCCAGGCCCCGGGTCCCGGTCCCGGGCCGGGCCGGGCCGGGCCCCACACACCCTCAGGACTTACCGACGATCGCGTTGCCGTTGTCCTTCGTCACATTCACACAATCCCCGAACGACGGACTCAACAACGACAACAAACCCGGCGAAGGATTACCACACGCATTGAACGGCAACAGAATCGGCTGCTGCAAATTATTCCCCGACAACAAACCCGGCGCAGCAGCCAGCAAACCCTTCGCATCATTATCCGCCGACGCCACCCCCGCACCCGACACCACCAGCACACCCGCCACCACGACAACCCCCAGCGACATACCCCACACACTCATGGACGACCTTCCCAACGACACACCGCCCCCTTCACCGGGCGGAACCACAACCCACCATGCGCACCGACGAAACGACAAACAGCCCAGACACGCCCACCCGTCACCACAACGGCCCCACCCTCGCGAGATCCGCACAACCAGCAAGCACACACCCGAATGCAGCAACACCCCCTCCCCCCAACCCCACACCCCACCGGCACCCACGACACCCCCCCCCCACCACCAACCAGGCCCCACCCCCACCCCATCCGGACATCACCTACATCACCTCACGACATCACCTCACGAACAAACCCCGCCTCGTCGAGCCCGACCACAGCACCCCACCCGCCACAGCGCGCCTACCGCCAGCGACTACGCGAGCAACAAAAGGGGGGGCCACCGACCTCGAGGACCACGCCACCGTGATCAGCACGACCTCGAACCGCAGGCCGGGCCCACCGACCTCGAGGACCACGCCACCGTGCTCAGCACCGCCTCGAACCGCAGACCGGGCCCACCGACCTCGAGGACCACGCCACCGTGCTCAGCACGACCTCGAACCGCAGACCGGGCCCACCGACCTCGAGGACCACGCCACCGTGCTCAGCACGACCTCGAACCGCGGGCCGGCGCCGCGCTGCCCTGCCGCCACAACGACCGACACAGGACAGCACCAGCCGTCCCCCGACCGGGCGATCTTCGTCGAGAAACCGCCGCGCCAACGGCCCGACACTCCAGCCGCAGTCCGTGATCTTGTGGCCCGGGGGGCGGCGCGGGCATGGATACGGCCACCACTGATCACCGATGTCCGCAGACAGAAGATCACGCGGTGGCCACGGCTGACAGCGTTAAACCCCGCCCGCCGGCCGGATACCGCCGACCTGACAAGCCGGACAACGCACCCGTCCACCCGAGTTGCACCCCGACGTCCAGCACAGCAGTTGGTACTGGCGCCACAGGCGGACCTCCCACGCAAGCTGGGCGATCACCGGATCACCAACGCGGCTCGATCACCTCGCACCGTCAGCGCACACGTTCACCGCACTCTGCCGCGATCAGGACGGCACCGGGCGGCAGTTCACCCGGAAGCCGTCCCCTCACTCGTAGGCACGCCTCAACACAGCCGCCCACCGGTGCGCATTCGAGAACAACCTCGCCCAACACGGGGATCTCACCACCGATATGCAATTCCACCGCGCCCACACCGCCCGGGAACACGCCGACCAGAACCCCGAAAGCTGCCGTGTCACCGCCGTCAGCGACGCACTCTCGGACCTCGAAGCACCAGTGCACCGACGCCCCGGCAAGCAGTGCCCCGCCCCGCTCGCCCAGTCCAGCAAGGACAGCCGTGCGAGCTCACACATGGCGGACGATAGCGCAGCAGATCGGGACCGCTTTCCCGTAGGACGTTGTCACCCGCGCGTACTCGGCCTGGGGATAGAACGACACGGCCTCATCAACCACCCCCAACACGGCCTCCCGCGCCGCCAGGTGACCCTGCTCAACAATGCCCAGAAGCACAGGGGTCGCAACCGCGGCCGCCGGAAACACCACGGCACTGCGGCCATCAACGATTCCACCACCACCGAGCAGCGAGCCGGCCTCCGCCACCTCTACCAGGTCCGCCGCAACGGCCAACACACGCAGACCACGGGCGGCGGGCGACACGAGCCCGCTCACACCAGCCGGGACAGCCCGGTATGCCACCCCAGTCCACCGCGCCCATCACACCAACCCGACACCACCCCCGCACCAGGAAGCCACCCATCGCCCCACCCTCCGGCCGACGCCTCGCGAATCACTTCCGTCAAGGAATTCCAGACCCCACCCCGCGCGCCCACACCCACACCCAAACACGCCCAGACCGCCGCACAAATCCTCCTCACCGGCCAACCTGTCGCCGTCCCCGGCGGAACCCGCCACCACAGCGTGGAAGACAGCCTGTTCGGCGACGCCTCCACATCCAGCCCGCGGCCCAGGAGCGGTCAAGGCCCCACCCCAGCGCCACCAGCAGACCCACCACCACCCGAACGGCCCACCCACCCCCCACTACTCCAATCCGCGTACCCCTCCACCCGCCACCACCCCGCACCCCACCACCTGACCAGCACCAACCCCCTACACACCCCACAACCCACCGCAATCACAGTTGCGCACCCACCAGTAACCAGGCCTGCTAGATACCAAACACCCCCATACCACCCACCCGCAGCCCCCGACCCCCAACCCAACCCCCCGCAGGCCCCAAACCCCTCAAACCCCGCCCCACCCGGACCCCGCCACCCAGCCCCCGAACCACAGCCCAACCCACACCAGCCCCCGAACAGCCCCCGAACAGCCCCTAGGGCCCCGGCGGCAGGCCCGGGAAGTGCGGGGGCTCCGGAAGGCCTCGAGACCCCAAACCCCTCAAACCCGGACCCCCCCCGGACCCCCCGGGACCCCCGGACCCCCGGGGCCCGCCACCGACCAGAACCGGACCACAACGCCCACCACAGGAGATCCCATGACCACCCTGTCCGAGGCCGTGATAGCCGGATGCGGCGCCGACGTACTCAAAGCCCTCCCCCTGCCCAAAACGTTCCCCGCCGCCACCGTCCGCCGCTCGGACATCCACATGTTCAAAGACGTCCAAGACAAAGACGTCCGCAAATCCCTCGTCGTCGACGAAGTCCCCATGCCCGAACTCGCACCCGACGAAGCACTCATCGCCGTCATGGCCAGCTCCATCAACTACAACACCGTATGGACCGCCATGTTCGAACCCGTCCCCACCTTCACCTTCCTCCAAGCCATGGCACGCAACGGAGGCTGGGACACCCGACACGACCTCCCCTACCACATCGTCGGCTCCGACGCCGCCGGCATCATCGTCCGCACCGGCTCCACCGTCCGACACTGGAACATCGGCGACCACGTCGTCATCTCCCCCGCCTACGTCGACGACCAAGACCCCCTCACCCACTACGACGGCATGCTCGGCCAAGAACAACGCGCCTGGGGCTTCGAAACCAACTTCGGCGGCCTCGCCCACTACGCCATCGTCCGCGCCAGCCAACTCCTCCCCAAACCCCCCCACCTCACCTGGGAAGAAGCCGCCGCCAACCCCCTCTGCGCCAGCACCGCCTACCGCATGCTCGTCTCCGACCGCGGCGCCCGCATGAAACAAGGCGACATCGTCCTCATCTGGGGCGCCACCGGCGGCCTCGGCTCCTACGCCGTCCAACTCGTCAAAAACGGCGGCGGCATCCCCATCGGCATCGTCAACACCCCCGAAAAAGCCACCCTCGCCTACAAACTCGGCTGCCACACCGTCATCAACCGCACCGACATCGAACACAACAACCCCAACGCCCTCCAAACCCCCGAAGGCTGGAAAAAACTCGGCACCGCCATCCGCGACGCCACCGGCGAAGACCCCCACATCGTCTTCGAACACGTCGGCAAACAAACCTTCGCCGCCTCCGTCTACCTCGCCCGCCGCGGCGGCCGCATCGTCACCTGCGGCTCCAGCACCGGCTACCACCACACCTACGACAACCGCTACCTCTGGATGCGCCTCAAACACATCATCGGCAGCCACGGCGCCAACTGGCACGAACAACAAGAAACCAACCGCCTCATCACCAAAGGCCACATCCTCCCCACCCTCTCCACCACCTACACCCTCAACAACGTCGCCACCGCCACCCGCACCCTCCAAACCAACCAACACACCGGCAAAATCGCCGTCCTCACCCACGCCCCCCAACCCGGCCTCGGCATCACCGACCCCCACACCCGCCACACCATCGGCGAACACAAATTCCACCTCCTCCAACCCCACCACCCCACCACCTGACAAACACCGCGCACGTCGCACGCTGCGCGAGATCCTGGGGTGAAGGCCCTGAGTGCGGCGGGCGGGCTGGCGCCGTACGACCGCGCGCGGCCCCTCTTCACAGCCCGGCCACCGGGTCGCGGCAAATCGGCGGGCCGCCAGGCCCGGGTTCGACATAATTCTGCGGCCTAGAGAGCCGAAAGTGCGGCCTGACCTGCGGGAACATGC